>JAYUBX010000467.1:0-5875 GCA_043740665.1 Candidatus Neomicrothrix sp. | reverse complement strand
GACTCCCGAACCCGACGTCCGCCGCCTGCACTGACGCCGGCTGTCGGATCAGGCGCGAGGTTCGCGGGGCAGGCCGAGGATGCGCTCCCCGATGATGTTGCGCAGGATCGACGTCGTGCCGCCCATGATCGTGTAAGCGGGGGCGTAGCAGGCGTTGCGGGCGACCCGACTGTCGAGCAACGCGTCGGCGCCGGCGATCCGCCCGCAGAAGTCGGCCACTTGCTGCTCGAACTCGGTGCAGAACGTCTTGGTGGCGGCCGAGAATCCGGCCGGCGCCTGGCCGAGCACCTCGCGGAGCACCAGCAGCCGTCCGATGCGATAGCCGGTCTCGAGCGCGGCGAGCTCTTGGCGCACGATCGGGTCGGTGGTGTCGGCCCGGCCGCGGAACTCGTCGAACAGGGCTCGGTTGCTCACCAAGCGGTCGATGCCGCCGCGCTCGTGTTCCATTTGGCGCATGACCTGACGGAAGCTGCCGTTCTCTTGCCCGACCAGGTTGGCCACCGGCACCCGAACGTCGGTGTAGACGACCTCGCAGAAGTGTCGGTTGCCGGTCATGTCGGTGATCGGCAGGATCTCGACGCCGGGGCTGTGCAGGTCGACGATCAGTTCGGACAGCCCGGCGTGCGGTGGGGCGTCGGGGTCGGTGCGGGCGATCAGGTAGCACCAGTCGGCGTCGGCGGCGCCGCTGGTCCAGACCTTGGTGCCGGTGACGATCCAGTCGTCGCCGTCGCGGACGGCCCGGGTGCGGATCGACGCCACGTCGCTGCCGGCATCGGGCTCGCTCATGCCTATCGACCAGGCCGACGTGCCGGCGATGATGTCGGGCAGAAACCGTCGGCGCTGTTCGGGGGTGCCGAACTGCAACAGGGTCGGGCCGATCTGGCGGTCGGCGAACCACGACGTGGCCAGCGGGGCGCCGGCCGAGATCAACGCCTCGAACACGACGAATCGTTCGAGGGTGGTGCGGCCCCCGCCGCCTTCGTCGACCGGCCAGATCATGCCGAGCCAGCCGCGTTCGGCCAGTTCCAACGAGAACGATCGGGACGTACCGATCAGCCACGAGTCCTCGCGCACCGGTCGATCGGCGGCGGCGCGCCGCCCGACATCGATCGCTTCGGCCTGCAGGGCGAGCAGCTCAGGGGTCCACGCGAAGTCGAGGCTCATGTTCCTCGTCCCGAGTCGGGGGTGAAGTGGGGTTCACCGTCGTCAGCCCATCGCCGCAGCGCGTCCCACGGATAGATGCCGGTGCGATGGCCGTCGTTCCACTCGATCCCGAGGCCCCACGCCCCGTGCAGTTCGGCGTTGGCGATGGAGAGCGGCAGCGGGCTGGACGGTTCGGGCCATGAGGCCCGACCCTGGTCACGAGCTCCCCGACACGATGCGCACGGACAGTTGAGTCGCAGCTCGAGCAGGTCGTAGGTGTGGCTGAGCCCGTCGCCGAACACAACGGTGACCGCATGCTGTCGATCGACGGTGATGTCCTGCACCTGGATGCGGTCGTCCATCGACGCATGCTGGCACGCGTACCCTCCAGACGTGGAGTTCAACCTGGCTGACCTGTTCGAGGCGGTGACGCGGACGGTGCCCGACGCCGAGGCCCTGGTCTGTGGCAGCCGTGATGGTAACGGCACGCGGCGCACCTACGCCGAGCTCGATGCCCGGGCCGACCGGCTGGCCCACGGGCTCGCCGCCCTGGGGGTCGGTCGCGACGACTTCGTCGGGCTGCACCTGTACAACGGCCCCGAGTTCATCGAGGCCATGCTGGCGCTCTACAAGCTCCGCGCCGTGCCCATCAACGTGAACTATCGCTATGTGGCCGACGAGCTGCGCTACCTGGCTGACGACGCCGATATGCGGGCAATCGTCACCGAGCCCGACCTGGCGCCGCTGATCGATTCGATCCGGCCAGAGCTTTCGAGGATGGCCCCGCCGATCGTCACCGGGCCCGGCTACGAGCAGTTGCTGGCAGCGCAGCCGGCTGGGCCGGTCGACGTCGGTTCTCGGTCGGCCGACGACCGCTACGTGCTCTACACCGGCGGCACGACCGGTCGGCCCAAGGGGGTGGTGTGGCGCCACGGGGACATCTACTTCGCGTCGCTTGGGGGTCGCGGCACGCCGTCGAGGGGCGTGCCCATGCTCACCGGGCCCGAACAGATCGTCGATCGGGTCCGCCGAGGCGATCCGATCATGCGCCGGCTGCCGCTGTGCCCGTTGATCCACGGTGGGGCCATGTGGGTGGCCTTGCAGGCATTGCTCACCGGCGGCACGGTCGTGCTCGACACCGATCGGCATTTCGACCCGGTGGTGGCCCTCGACCTGCTCGCGTCTGAGCGGGTGGCGCTGACCATGCTCATCGGCGATGCCACCGCCCGACCGTTGGCCGATGCGTTGTCGGCCCAACCCGACCGCTGGGACCTGTCGGGCCTGCAGGTGATCGCGTCGGGTGGCGCCGTGCTGTCGGCCGGGGTGAAAGCGCAACTGGCCGGCGCCCTGCCTGCGACCAAGGTGGTCGATACGTTCGGCGCGTCGGAGACGGGCGGGCAGGGTCGGTTGAGTCGGGTGACCGGCGACGGTCGCGTCCGGCTCGTCACCGACGAGTTCACCGCGGTGCTCGACGCCGACCTTCGTCCGGTTGATGTCGGCGAGGTCGGCCGGTTGGCCCGGCGCGGATGGATCCCGGTCGGCTACCACGGCGACCCGGCCAAGACAGCAGCCACCTTCCCGGTGGTCGACGGCGTGCGGTGGTCGGTGCCGGGCGACCTGGCCCAGCTCGAGGAGGACGGCACCATCACGTTGCTGGGTCGAGGGTCGACGTCGATCAACACCGGCGGCGAGAAGGTGTTTCCCGAGGAGGTCGAGAACGTCCTCAAGGCGCATCCGGCCGTGTTCGACGCCTTGGTGGTCGGGGTGCCCGACGCCCGTCTCGGCGAGCAGGTGAGCGCGGTGATCGTCCCACGCCCCGACCAACGTCGGCCGACCGATGTCGAGCTGGCCGACCACTGCCGGGAATCGTTGTCGGGGTACAAGATTCCTCGCCGCTGGGTGTGGGTCGAGGCCTGCCAACGGCTGCCCTCGGGTAAGCCCGACTATCGGTGGGCGCGGTCGACGGTGCTCGGCTCGCTCGACGGGGTGGGTGCGTCGGAGGGGTCGGGTGAGCAGGCACCGGGGTAGCGTCCTGATCATGAGAGCTGTCGTCCTCGAGTCTTACGGTGAGCCCGATGTCCTGACGATCCGCGACGTGCCCGATCCCGTGCCGGGGCCCGAGGAGGTCCTGGTCGAGATCGTCGCCACCGCCCTCAACCGGGCCGACCTGTTGCAGCGTCGTGGCTTCTATCCCGGTCCGCCGATGGCCCACGAGATCCCGGGTATGGAGTTGAGTGGACGGGTCGTCGGGCTCGGTGATCGGGTGACTCGATGGCAGGTCGGCGACGCGGTCATGGGCATCGTCGGTGGCGGGGCCTACGCCGAGCGCATCGCCGTGCACGAGCGCCAACTGCTGGCCGTACCCGCGTCGGTGCCGCTGGCCGATGCCGCCGCCATCCCCGAGGTGTGGATCACCGCGTTCGACGCGTTGGTCGCCCAGGGTGGGCTGACGTCGGGGCGTACCGCGCTGATCCACGCCGGCGGGTCGGGGGTCGGTACCGCGGGCATCCAGATCGCCAACGCCATCGGCGCCCGAGCGATCGTCACCGCGTCGGCGGGCAAGGTGGCCCGCTGCCTCGATCTGGGCGCGGCGGTGGCCGTCGACTACGCCGTCGACGACTTCGTGGCTGCCACCATGGCCCTGACCGATGGCGTCGGGGCCGACGTGATCCTCGACGTGATCGGCGGCGACTACGTCGAGCGCAACATCGACGCCGTGGCCGTCGGCGGTCGCATCATCCAGGTCGGGGTGATGGGCGGGGGCATGATCCAGGTGAACGTGGCCAAGCTGCTGCCCAAGCGGGCGGCGCTCATTGGCACCGTGCTGCGCGGGCGTCCGATCGACGAGAAGATCGCCATCACCCAACGCTTCGGTGCCGAGATCCTGCCGCTGTTCGACCGCGGCCAGGTGGCGCCGGTGATCGACCGCCGGTTTGCCCTCGACGACATCGCCCTGGCCCACGCGGCCATGGAGGCCAACGAGAACGTCGGCAAGATCGTGATCGACGTGGCTCGCGTGTCCTGATCGGCGGGGCGGTTCGGGGTTGCGATCGCGCCCCGCACCCGGTTATGGTTCTGATTCTCATTATGAACCGGAGCCGATGATGTCACCAACCCCCAAGCAGTTGGCCCGGCTCGTTGCCGCCGTGGTCGTGGCGGGCACGTTGGCGGCCTGCGGTTCGTCCAAGAGCCCGACCGACGGATCCGGCGGGACGCAGTCGGTGTCCAAGCTCAAGGTGGTCGCCACCACGACCCAGGTCACCGACTTCACCACCGTCATCGGCGGCGGCTGCGTCACCGTCTACGGCGTGCTCAAACCGAACGTCGACCCCCATGACTACGAGCCGTCGCCGGCCGACCTCGACGCCTTGGCCCACGCGGCAATCATCACCAAGAACGGTGTCGGGTTGGAGAAATGGCTCGATGACACGGTCACCAGTTCGGGCACCAAGGCCGTGGTCGTCGACACCAGCACCGGGGTCGCGCTACGCCAAGGCGACGAGTCCGACCCGGCGGGCGACCCGCACATCTGGCAGAACCCCATGAACGCCAAGATCATGGCGACCAACATCGAGCAGGCCATGGCGACGGCCCGTCCGGATTGCGCCGCTGAGTTCTCGACCAACCTCGCCGCCTACTCGGCCCAGCTCGACCAGCTCGACCGAGACAGCGCCGCCGCCATCTCGACCCTGACCAACAAGAAGCTGGTCACCAACCATGACGCCTTCGCGTACTACGTCGACCGGTACGGCCTCGACTTCGTCGGCTCGATCATCCCCAGCTTCGACACGTCGGCCGAGCTCTCGGCGTCAGCCATCGCCGACCTGGTGGACGAGATCAGGGCCCAGGGCGTCAAGGCCATCTTCTCCGAGACCTCGCTGCCCCCCAAGACCGCTGACGCCATCGGCCGTGAGGCCGGCGTCACCGTGGTGCAGGGCGACGATGCGCTCTACGGCGACACCCTCGGCCCCGCCGGCAGCGACGGCGCCACCTATCTGACCATGGTGGCCCACAACACCCGGACCATCGTCACCAACCTCGGCTGACCCGCCAACCACCAAACCGGGCATCCTTGCAGGCCATTTCCCGTCCGTTTTCGTGCCCAGTTTCAGGGGAGTTGGCGAGCAGCAAGGTCGACGTAGTCGCGGACCGCGGTGCCGTCGTAGAGCTGACGGGGACGGGCGATGCGTACGTCCTGCTCGAGCAACTCGAGCCAGTGGGCCAGCCAGCCCGACGTGCGGGGGATGGCGAACAGCACGGTGAACATGTCGATCGGGAACCCCATCGACTGGTAGATGAGCCCCGAGTAGAAGTCGACGTTGGGGTAGAGCTTGCGGCTGACGAAGTAGTCGTCGGCCAGTGCGACCTCTTCGAGTTTGAGGGCGATGTCGAGCAGCGGGTTCTTGCCGGTGACCTCGAAGACCTCGTACGCCGTCTTCTTGATGATCGTGGCCCGGGGATCGAAGTTCTTGTAGACGCGATGCCCGAAGCCCTGCAGCCGCCACCGCCAGCACATTGTCCAGGCTCATCACCAGATCGGCAACCAGAATGGTACGGATCGCTGCCATCATGCCATTGATTTCTTTGCCATGTCCGTCTTCATCGCCGCCGCCTTTGAGCAGGTCGACGCCGATATAAACCAGAAGCGCTGCGCCAACCATCTTCAAATAAGGCAAGGCGAGCAGCTGTATTGCCACAATGGTGACGATTTCGGATTCGGCGTCGAGATTGT
>JAYUBX010000466.1:0-3624 GCA_043740665.1 Candidatus Neomicrothrix sp. | reverse complement strand
TGGCCCAGATCCTGATCAATGCCTCACCGCTGCTGCTGCAGTTGCTGGCCGGACCCGATCACGCGGCCGAGGTGGGGATCTTCACCGCCAGCCTGATCGTTGCCCGCATCCCCCTGTTTCTGTTCCAGGCTCTGCAGGCCGTGCTGCTGCCGGCCCTCGCCGCGCTGGCGGTGGGCGAGAAGTTCGCCGAGTTCTGGGGCGCCGTCCGGCGGATGACCATCATCGTGGCGGCACTCGGTGCGACCGGGGTCGTCGTGGCCTCCACCATCGGTCCGGTCGTGATCCTGCGGCTGTTCGGCTCGCAGTACTCCGTCGACCGCCGCACCGTCGGCCTGCTCGCCCTGGCCAGCGCGCTCTACATGCTGGCCACCACGCTGGCCCAGGCCTTGATCGCCCTCGGCGAGGCCGCCCAGGTGGCCCTCGGCTGGGGCGCTGGAGTGCTCGCCATGGCGGTCATCGTGATGGCCGGCAACGATCCGTTGTTCACCGTCGAGCTGGCCTTCGTCGGCGCTACCGCGGTAGCCGCGGCGGCCATGGCGCTGATCCTGGGCCGAGCCCGACGACGCGGCGAGACACCGACCACCGAGTCCGCCCTCGAAGCCATCAACGACATCGCTTTCGAGGTCTGAACCACTCAGTCGACCAGCGCCTGGTAGACGAGCTGCTTGAGCTGAGGACGGATGTTGTAGGTGCTCGACGGCAGCAACTGAGTGAGAAAGACCGCGGTGATCTCCTCGGCCGGATCGACCCAGAAAGCGGTGCTCGCCGCGCCACCCCACGCATACTCACCAGCCGACGACAGCACCTTGTTCTCGGCCGCGTTCTCGACGACCGCGAACCCCAGGCCGAAACCCATGCCGGTGAACGCCGACTCGGAAAACGTGGGACGAGCCATCTGCTCGAGATCGACCCCGCCGGGCAGGTGGTTCCGCGTCATGAAGTCCACCGTCGCCCGCCCCAGGATCCGGGTGCCGTCGAGCTCGCCGCCGCGCAGCAGCATCTGGGTGAAGCGGTAGTAGTCAGCCGCGCTCGACACCAGGCCACCGCCGCCCGACAGCATGGCCGGCGGCTTGAGCGCGGCGCGGCCCGCACCTTCGAGCTTGACAGCGCGGCCCTCGGTTCCCGGCGTGTAGAGCGACGCCATCCGGTCGTGGTCAGCCTCGGGGGCGAAGAACCCGGTGTCGGTCATGCCCAACGGACCGAAGATGCGTTCGGCCAGGAACTCGTCGAGCGACTGGCCCGATGCCGCTTCGACGACCCGCCCGAGCACATCGGTCGACACCGAGTAGTTCCACTCGGTGCCCGGCTCGAACAGCAGCGGAATCGAAGCCCAGATGTCACAGGCCTCGGCCAGCGATACCTTCGATTCGCCGAAGTTGAACCCGGCGCGCCGATACATCGCGTCAACCGGGTGGACGTAGTGAAAGCCGTAGGTCAGCCCCGAGGTGTGGGTGAGCAGGTGCCAGATGCGCATCGGCTCGCGGGTCGGTGCGGTAACTGGAGCGGTCGGTGGTCCGCTGACGTACACCTGCTGGTCGGCGAACGACGGGATGAACCGGCTCACCGGATCCTTCAGCTCGAAGGCCCCTTCCTCGTAGAGCATCATCGCCGCCACTGAGGTGATCGGCTTGCTCATCGAATAGATGCGGAAGAGCGAGTCGACCTCGACCGGCAGACCGAGCTCGACGTCACGATGACCGTAGGTCGACAGGTGGGCGAGCTGGCCGGCCCGGCTCACCGCGACCAGCCAACCCGGCAGCCGACCGTCGTCGACGTAGCGGGCGAAGTGGCGGTCGATGCGCTCGAGTCGCTGCGGGTCGAACCCGACCTGGATCGGGTCCACCTCGACGCTGATTTCGGCCATCGTTCCCCCTGCGGTTGCGGCCCAGACGACGGTGCGGGCCGGACGAGTCACGGTAGCCGCGACACTTTCGGCAACGAGCGGGTAGAAGATGAGGTACCCCCTCGAGAGCCGAAGCTCTATGCGCCCGAACCACCCTTCACAGCATCGGCCACCACCTCTCTTCCGCGTGCGTCCCGGGTCCGTGCCCGACGCCGTGCTGGCCGTCGGCGCCGCCGCGGTCATCGCCCTGATCGGCCTGGCCGACTGGCTGACCGGTCCCGACGTCTCGTTGGTCATCCTCTACCTGCTGCTGGTGATGGCGACCACATGGTTGGGACGCGTGCGCCTCGGGATCGTCACCGCGTTCGTCGTCACCGTCGTCGGGGCCGGTATCGCCGAGATCGATCCCGGCGCCACCACCGGAGCCGTCTGGGTGTGGAACGCGGCGGTGCCGTTCGCGTTCTACCTCTTGGTCGTGTGGCTGGTGGCCGGCCAACGGGCCTTGCTCGAAACGCAGGAACAGCGGGCCACCACCGATCCGCTGACCGGCACCCTCACCCGGCGAGCGTTCTACGAGCGGGTCGAGATCGAGCTCGAACGGGCCCGACGCGAGCACCGTCCGATCGCGTTCGTCTATCTCGACGTCGACGGGCTCAAGGAGGTCAACGACGCCGTCGGGCATGCCGCCGGCGACGAACACCTGCGGCGAGTCGTGGATCTGACCACCGCGGCCAAACGGAGCGCCGACTTGTTCGGTCGGCTCGGGGGTGACGAGTTCGCGCTACTGCTGGTGGGCGCCGACCTGGCCGAGGCTACGGCCGTCGCCGACCGGGTGCTGGCGTGCCTGCGAAACGGACCCGGCGTGGCCTCGAGCGCCAGCATCGGTGTCGTGGCCTGCCCCCACGCCCCTTCGCAGCTCGAGGGAATCGTGCGCCTGGCCGACCAGCTCATGTACCTGGCCAAGCGATCAGGCGGAGCCGTCGTACGAGCCACCGAGTTCGATCCCCACCCCGACATCGACCTGCGATCGGCCCTGCCCAATCGGCGTCCGCCCCCGGGGAAATCGAGCGCCTCACCAGCCTGACGGTCATACTGGCCGGTGTGGAGCTGCACGAGCTGGCTGACGATCTCCTCACCACCACCGGACGCCACGAGACGCCGTTCGGCGTCTACGTGCTCGAATCGGGCGACCCGACATCTGCCTTGGCGCGCCACGTCGAACGCGAGGTGTTCCTCGAGTTCTTCGGCAACACCGTCGACATGCTCGAAACCGAGTACCGCCCCTACGAAGCGGCCAGCACATTCCTGTGCGTGATCGACCATCAGCGACGGGTGCCAGCGGGGATGATCCGGCTGATCGCTCCGTCGTCGGCCGGCTTCAAGACGCTGCACGACCTCGACGCGATCTGGGGGTTGGCCACGGCCGACCTGGCTCGACCCGAACACGTCGGGCTCGACACCTCGTCGCTGTGGGACCTGGCCACCCTCGCCGTCGCCCGCGACTACCGATCGGCCGCCAGCAGCGGGCTGGTCAGCATGGCGCTCTACCAGGCCCTCAACATGCTCGGCCACGCCCACGGCATCCGGTGGGCGACCGCGGTGATGGATGTCGTCGTGCTCAATCTCATCAACTCGGCCTGGCAGCGCCCCTTCACCGGCATCCCGGGTGCCGATCCTCGGCGCTACCTCGATTCGCCGGCCAGCCTGCCGGTGTTCTGCGACGTGGTCGACTACCGGATGCGGCTGGCCTTCCTCGACCCGCCCACCCACGCGATCCTGTT
>JAYUBX010000465.1:0-6916 GCA_043740665.1 Candidatus Neomicrothrix sp. | reverse complement strand
CCCGGATGTCGTGCAGGTCATGGTCGAGGAGGCCTACCGGTCGAATGCCGGCGTGATCGGCGGCAAGATCGTCGACTGGCACGACCCGCAACGAATCCTGCAGGTCGGCATGGGGGCCGACAAGACCGGCGCCCCTGCGCCCTACGTCGAGCGCGGCGAGCTCGACCAGGAACAGCACGACGCGGTCCGCGACGTCTTCTACGTGCCCGGAGCCGCAACCCTGGTTCGGGCCGACCTGTTCGTGGCGCTGGGTGGATTCGATCCTGGGATCGAACTGCTGGGCGAAGACCTTGATCTCTCGTGGCGCGCCCATGTGGCCGGCGCCCGAGTGGTCGTCGCTCCCGGCGCGCGTGTCGGTCATCTCGAGGCGCTGGGCAGCCGGCGCCCGGTCGACGATCGCCGTCGGCTGCAGACGCGCCACCGACTTCGTACCAGCCGGGTCTGCTACACGTGGTCGAGCCGGGTTCGGGTGATGCCGCAGGTCGCGGTGATCGCCTTGGTCGAGATGCTCTACAGCCTGGTGATGGGGCGGTTCCGGCATGCCCGCGACATCGCTCAGGCGTGGACCTGGAACGTGCGGCATCGGGGCGAGATCCGCCAGCAGCGCAAGCACCTGGGCCTGCAGCGGGTGGTATCCGATACTGATGTCCGGCGGTTGCAGGCACGTGGCAGCTCGCGATTGTCCGGGTTCCTGCGCGGTCAACTCGGGCCGGGCGAGGATCGGATCGGCACGGTGGCCGGTGCGGGACGCGACCTGGTCACCAACCTGCGATCGTCGAGTATGCGCTCGTCGCTGGTGGCGTGGAGTGCCGTGTTCGTTCTGCTGGCGGTGGGCAGCCGGCAGCTGCTCACCGACGGCATCCCGACCGTCGGCAGCTTCGCCACCGTCCCCGCCCACCCGGCCGCGCTGCTGCACGAGTGGGTCAGCGGGTACCGCGACGTGGGGCTCGGATCCGAAGCGGCCGCCCCCACCTTTCTGGCCGCCCTGGGTGGCCTCGGCTATCTGTTCTTCGGGGCGATGGCGCTGGTGCGTACCGTGCTCATCGTCGGCGCCCTGCCGCTCGGCGTCATCGGCGTCTGGCGCCTGGCTCGGCCGCTGGGCTCGCGTCGGGCCCGCATCGTGTCGCTGGTCGTCTACGCCTGTGTGCCGATCGGGTTCAACGCCATGGCGCAGGGACGCTGGGCGGGTCTGGTCATGTATGGCCTGGCTCCGTTGATCATCAACCAGCTGCTCCGAGCGTCAGGTCTGGCCCCCTACGGGTCGATCGGTGGTGATCCGGGTCCCGGCGTGACCGAGCGGCCGGTTCTGCAACGGGTGCTGTTGCTGGGTTTGGTCACCGCGCTGGCCACCATGCTGGTGCCGTTCGCCTTGGTCATGGTGCCCGCTATCGCGCTGGCTTTTGCCCTGGGCGGACTGTTGGTGGGCCAGGTGCGCGGGGCGGTGCGACTGATCGCGGTCGGCCTCGGTGGATCCGTGGTCGCGCTCGTTCTGCATCTGCCGTGGACCGTGGCGTTGCTCACTGGCGGGTGGCAGGCCTTCGTCGGTACGTCGTCCGATGGCGGTCAACCCCTGTCGCTCGGCGCCATCTTCCGGTTCGAGACGGGTCCGTTCGGAGCGCCGCCAATCGGCTGGGTTTTCCTGCCCGTGGGTGTCCTGGCTCTGGTCATCGGCCGTCGTTGGCGCCTGACATGGGCCGTGCGGTGCTGGATCGTCATCATGGCCGCCGCCGGTCTGGTTTTCGTCGGTACCCAGCGCTGGGTGCCCGGTTCACTGCCCCTGCCCGAGGTGCTGTTGGCCCCCGCCGCGGTGGCGTTGGCCCTGGCCACCGGTCTGGGTATGGCGGCGTTCGAGGTCGACCTGCCCGACTACCACTTCGGGTGGCGACAGATCGCGTCGGTGTTGGCCGGCGTCGCGCTGCTGCTGGGTCTGTTCCCGGCCATGGCCGCGGCGTCGTCAGGTCGATGGGGGATGCCCGACACCGACTTTGCCCGGCCGTTGCGCAACTTGAATGCCAAGGGTGCCGCCGTCGATCCGTATCGCGTGCTTTGGTTGGGTGACGCCAATCTGTTGCCGGCGGCTGGCTGGCCGCTTCCGGCCCCTGCCGTCGATGATCTGGGGCCCGGCACGTTGCTCGCCTACGCCACATCGCAGAGCGGCACACCCGACGTGTCTGACGTGCTGGCCGGCACCGACCAGGGTGCCACCGCCAGGCTTCGACAGGTCCTGATGACGGCGGCTGCAGGTGGCACCAGCCGTCTCGGCGCCCTGCTCGCCCCCATGGGGGTGCGCTACATCGCGGTGCCGTTCGTCAATGCGCCTCGCCCTTTTCAGACCGGCCCGACGATCGAACCGACGGCGCTGCTCACCATGCTCGACGCTCAGCTCGACCTCTCGAACGTCGATGTGGCGCGGGGCGTCGTGGTCTACCGCAACGCCGAGTGGGCACCGACACGTGCCCTGCTCGCACCCGACACGGTGTATCCATCGGCCGACGCGGCCGCGGCGGTGCCGGGTCTGGCCGGTTCGGCCGCGGCCTTGCCGGATCAGACGGGATACGAGTCGTTCAGTGGCACGATCGACCAGCCCTCGTCGGTCTATCTGGCCGAAGCGACGTCGGCCAACTGGCACCTGCAGGTCGATGGCCGATCGGCCTCTCGATCTGATGTGCTCGGGTGGGCCAATGCCTTCGACACGCCGGCCGGCTCGGCCACGCTCACCTACGCGACCCCGGTCACCCGATACGGGTTCCTGGTGGGGCAGGTCCTGCTGTGGCTGGCCGCGCTGCTCGTCCTGTTTCGTACCCGGGTTCGCAGCGAGGACGCCCGCGAGCGGGCCGAGATCGAGGCCGAGGGGGCAAGGGCATGACCGATCCGTCTTCGGGCGCGCGGCGCAAGCTGCGGCGAGTGAGCCGTGCGCCCGAGCCAACCGGTCCGACGCCGTGGCGCTGGCCGATCCTCGTGCTGCTGCCGTTGCTGATCGCCGCGGGGATCGTCGTGCAACGCCATCAGGACGCGCAGCCGGCGGCGACCGAAGCGGCGTCGGCCGACGGTTTCTTGCCGACCGCTCCGGCGCCTGGCGCGTCGAGCTCGACCTGGTACTGCGCCGGTGGCACGGCCATCGGGGCGCCAAGTGGCGTCGCCGAACAGACCGTCCAGTTGGCCAACGATTCGGGCTCACCGCGTACGGCGCGAATCACCGCCGTCCCGAGCGAGGGAGCGTCGGTTACCCGACCGGTGGCCTTGCCCGCCCACAGTCGCGTCGATGTTGCCGTGTCGTCGCTGGTGAAGGCGCCCTATGCGGCGGCGCTGGTCGAGGTCGACGGAGGCGAGGTCGCGGTTTCGCACCTGCTCGAGGGGCCGACCGGGCGGGCCGTGGCCACCTGTTCGTCGTCGCCCTCGTCGTCGTGGTCCGTCCCGTCGGGCACCACCCGGGCCGGAACCAGCCAGCGGTTGGCCCTGTTCAACCCGTTCCCGAGCGCGGCGGTCGCATCGGTCACGTTTGAAGCCGGTGACGGCGCCCGTTCGCCGCAGAACTTCGAGGCGATCGTCGTGCCCGGCCAGAGCGTGACCGTGCTCGATATCGGTGCCACCGTGACGCTCCGCGACCAGCTCGCCACCACGGTCAGCGTGCGTTCGGGCCGGCTGGTCGTCGACCAGATCCAATCGGCGGATGGCACGCAGGGCACCACCAAGTCGCTCACCGTCACCCCGGCGGCACCACGAGGGGCACCGGCCTGGTGGTTCGCTGACGGACCCGCCGATGCCGGCACCAGCACGATTTTCTACGTGCAGAACCCCGGTGACCAGACGGTCGACGTCGAGCTGGCGATCCGGCTGGACGACACGGCGACCTATGGCCAGGTCGAGCCGTTCGAGGTCTCGGTGCCCGCGGGTCGCTACGCCGCCATCGACGTCACTGGCGACGGTCGAGTGCCCGCCGGCGTCGGCTATGCGGCCGTCGCTCAGTCGCGTTCCGGCGCGCCCATCGTCGCTGATCGTGTCGTCGGCATCGGCGTGCCGGCCACCGCGACCGGCACCACCGTGATGCTCGGCTCGCCCGTGCTGGCCGACCGCTGGATCGTGCCGGCGGCGTCGTTCGCGTCGGCCAGTTCGGCCCGGGTCATCGTGACCAATTCGTCGTCCACCGATTCGCTCACCGTCACGGTCTCGACTGTCACCGACGGTCGGGTCACGCCGCTGCCAGGCATGAGCAACGTCGAGGTGACGGCCGGTGGTCGAGGTGGTTTCGACGTGCCGACCGGCGCCAAGTCACCACTGGTGCTGGTCGATGTGCGGGGCGGGTCGAGCGCCGTCGTCGAGACCAAGTTCGTGTTCACGACTGGGGGACACGCCGCAGTCCTGGCCGTACCGGTGGCCGGCACCAACCAGGTCGCCCCGTCGGTCACGTCGGTCGTGCCTGAGCCATCGACCACCTCATCGACAGGCTCATCCAGCGACTCATCGACCAAGTCATCCAACGGTGGGTCGTTGCCCGACGCCACCACCATCTTGCCTACCGGCACGACGTCACCTGGCACCGGAGGCTGACATGGAACGCTTGGTGATCGCCGGGGCCATCGTGGTGGTGGCGGTCGTGGTCGCCATCGTGTTGCAGCGTCGCCGGCCCGACGCGCCGACCCAGCCCCACTGGACGGTGCCGGCCCAGCTGGATCGACAGGACTTCGTCCGGCCCGACGCCCCCTGGCTGGTGGCCGTGTTCACCTCGGCTGCTTGCTCGACCTGCGCTGAAGTGTTCGACAAGGCCGCCTTGGTGGCCAGTGACGCGGTCGCCGTCGACCATGTCGAGGTCGGGGCCCGGCCCGACGAGCATCAGCGCTACGGCATCGACGCGGTGCCTACGCTCGTGATCGCCGACGCCATGGGCGTGGTACGGGCCTCGTTCGTGGGTCCGGTCACCGCGGCTGACCTGTGGGCTGCGGTCGCCGAGGCCCGCGACACGGCCGAGGGTTAAAGGCTGCTGACTGGATTCTCGGTCTCGGCCAACGCCTCGGCCGTCGGCGCCGTAGTCGTTGTGGGGTGGGTCGCCACGGTGGTGCCGTTGCGAGCCAGCTCGATCAGTCGGGTGACTTCTTTGCCGTTGATGGTCTCGTACTCGAGCAGGGCTCGGGCGACCAGGTCGAGACCGTTGCGGTGCTCGGTAAGCACCTCGCGGCACCGGGCCTCCTGCTCGCGCAGGATGCGCTCGACCTCTTCGTCGATCACCCGCGCCGTGTCGTCGCTGTAGTCACGGGTGTGCATCAGGTCCTCACCCAGGAACACCTGGCCCTGCGATCCCCAGGCCATGGGCCCGATCCGGCGGCTCATGCCCCACTCGCGGACCATCTTGCGGGCCCGCTCGGTGCTCACCACCAGATCGTTGTTGGCGCCGGTCGACACCATGCCGAAGACCAGTTCTTCGGCGATGCGACCGCCCATGGCGACGGCGATCGACTCCTCGAGGTACTGCTGGTCGTAGCTGTGGCGTTCCTCGGCCGGCAGGTACTGGGTGACACCCAGCGCCATGCCTCGGGGCAGGATCGTGACCTTGTGGATCGGGTCGGTGTTGGGCAGCACCGCACCGCACACCGCGTGACCAGCCTCGTGGTAGGCGGTCATCTCCTTCTCTTTCTCCGACAGCACGGTGGACTCGCGCTCCTGACCCATCATCACGCGGTCGCGGGCCTGCTCGAAGTCCTCCATGTAGACGGCCTCGGCCCCGCGGCGAACGGCGAACAGCGCTGCTTCGTTCACCAGGTTCGAGAGATCGGCGCCGCTCATGCCGGGGGTGCCCCGGGCCATGATCGACAAGTCGACGTCGGGCGAGATGCGCTTGCCCTTGCAGTGCACGCCGAGGATGGCCAGCCGCTCGGGGTATTCGGGCAGGGGCACGATCACCTGACGGTCGAACCGACCCGGCCGCAGCAGGGCCGGGTCGAGGATGTCGGGCCGGTTGGTGGCCGCCATCATCACGATGCCGGTGGTGGCCTCGAAGCCGTCCATCTCGGACAGCATCTGGTTGAGTGTCTGCTCCCGCTCGTCGTGACCGCCGCCCAGACCGGCGCCCCGCTTGCGGCCGATCGAATCGATCTCGTCCACGAAGATGATGGCTCGGCCCATCTTGCGGGCCGAGGCGAACAGGTCACGCACCCGGCTGGCACCGACACCGACGAACATCTCCATGAAGTCCGACCCGGTGACCGACATGAACGGCACACCCGCTTCGCCGGCTACTGCGCGGGCGATGAGCGTCTTGCCGGTGCCGGGAGGCCCGATCAGCAGGATGCCCTTGGGAATGCGGGCGCCGATCTCGGCGAACCGTTCAGGGAACTTCAAGAAGTCGACGACCTCCTTGATCTCCTGCTTCACCCCTTCGTAGCCCGCGACGTCGGCGAAGGTCGTGCCGGGACGTTCGGCGCTGTAGGTCTTGGCCTTCGAGCGACCGATGGACATGATGCCGCCCATCTGGCCCTGGGCTCGGCGCTGCATCCAGATGAAGAAGACCACCAGCAACCCGATGGGGATCAGCAGGGGCAGCAACGAGGCCCAGATGCTGGCCTCGGGCGTCTCGAACTTGACGCCCTTCTCGGCGAACATGTTGGCGTCGTCGTCAGGCAGGGGAGTGGGACCGGTGGTGGTCACCTTGGTGCCGTCATTGAGTTCGCCGTTGATGTTGCCGTTGGTGTTGTTGTAGGTCGCCGACTTGACCTGATCGCTGGTCAGCTTCGACTTGAAGTCACCGAAGGCGATCTTGGTGCCGGAGCTCGAAGCGGTCAGCGTGGGGATCAGGACGGCGGCGACGACGACACCGAGCAGGACCCAGATCATCCACTTGGGCCAACCCTGGTCGCTGCCGAAGCGCCCCGAACCACGTTTGTCGGAGCTCGGGGGAGGCGGGGGGATCTCAGAACTCATGCGG
>JAYUBX010000464.1:0-1788 GCA_043740665.1 Candidatus Neomicrothrix sp. | reverse complement strand
CTGGTCGCCGCGCAACCGGGCATCGGGGCCGGCCAGCGCCACCAACAGCGCTTGGGCCCGCGCCGCCAGCGCATCGTGGGCAACGTCAACAGCGGGGGCATCGGCAGGCATCGCCCCATGGTGACAGCCTCACGCGCCGCCCGCCCCCGGTGAGCCGGGACGATTAGCGTTCGCCGTTCAATCAGCCAGGGGGAAGACATGCACGGCTTCAGTAGGCGCACTCGATTCGTCGCGGCAGCTACTGCCGCAGTGGCAACGCTCGTGCTCGTCGGCGGGTGCTCATCCGGATCAGGCACCACGTCGGGCGCGCCCGGCACCACCATCAGCGGACCGGTACCGGGGGCGACGGTGGCGGCACCGACGGTGACCGGGCCCATCACCGGCGGCGCCCACGACTCGCCGTTCAACCCGATGCCCAAGCGCCTGGCCGACCAGTACGGCTACCGCGAGCAGGAGTACTTCATCCAGGGCCAGGCTCAGTCCTACCTACCGGCCGGCACCTGGACGAGCGACGGTCTCTGGACCGCGACCCCGTCGACGACCGCCGCCTATCAGACGAGGATCCTCGTGCGCCGACCGATCGACCCGTCGCATTTCAACGGCACCGTGGTGGTCGAGTGGCTGAACGTGTCGTCGGGCATGGACAGCGACCCCGATTTCGGCTTCGCCGGCGAGCAGCTGATGAGCGAGGGCGCAGCCTGGGTCGGAGTCTCGGTGCAGTCGGTCGGCGTCAACGGTGGACCCAAGATCCCTATCCCCGGCTTCGACGCCAAGGCGTTGAAGGTGTGGGACCCGGAGCGCTACGGCGCCCTGGTCCAGCCTGGCGACGACTTCGCCTTCGACATCTACTCCCAGGCGGCCCAGGCCATTCGCCGGCCCAATGGCGTCGACGCCCTCGACGGGCTGACGGCCTCGAAGGTAGTGGCCACCGGCGAGTCGCAGTCGGCCTTCAACCTGGTCACCTACGCCAACGCGATCCAACCGATCGCCCAGATCTACGACGGGTTCATGATCCACAGCCGCGGCGGCGGGGGCTCGGCCATCAACCACACCACGCCCGGCGCAGTGCCCAAGGTCGCCCACATCCGAGCCGACCTCACCGTGCCGGTCATGCAGTTCGAGACCGAGACCGACCTGTTCGGCCTCGGCTTTGCGGCGGCCCGACAACCAGACACCGACCGCCTGCGCACCTGGGAGGTCGCGGGAACGGCCCACGCCGATCAGTCCACCCTCGACTACGGGCTCGAGTCGGGCCGCCAACTCGACTCGACCACCAAGCTCGACTTCACCGCCCTGTGCGGCACCATCAACAACGGGCCTCAACGCGCAGTGGCCCGCCAAGCGTTCGACTCGCTCCTGACGTGGGTCGGCGGTGGCGCGGCGCCGGCCAGTGGGCCCGCCATCGACACCACGACGGAGGCCATCGTGCGCGACGACGTCGGCAACGCCAAGGGCGGCGTGCGAACCCCACCGGTGGACGCCCCGATCTCGACCCTCAGCGGCGAGCCGCCGGCCGGGTCGAGTGTGATCTGCTCGTTGTTCGGCAGCACCACCCCCTTCACTGCGGCCCAGCTGGCGGCGCGCTACCCCGACCACCCGACCTATGTCGCGGGGGTGACCGATTCGGCCGACGCCGCCGTCACCGCCGGCCATCTGTTGGCCGTCGACCGTGACGCCTTCGTGGCGCAAGCCGAAGCCGTCGCCATCCCCAGGTGAGGCGCGGGTCGGCGGTGAGCCAGAGAGTTCGTATCAGCGAGTCGTATCCGCGAGCCGGGTCGGAGGCGTCTG
>JAYUBX010000463.1:0-5610 GCA_043740665.1 Candidatus Neomicrothrix sp. | reverse complement strand
GACCGGCGGGCGATCGGGTGGCTACCGGGTTTCGATCAGTCGGTTATCAGCCGGCGATCAGTTCGACCACTGGGCCCACGGGATCTGCCAATCACCGATGCCGTTGGTGGGTTCGAGCTGCACCGACGACCCGTTCACCTGCACCACGTCACCCAACTGGGTGTAGTTGTAGAACCATTCACCGTCGCCCGGCGAGACGTTGACGCAGCCGTGCGACACGTTGCTGTTGCCCTGCGCTCCGGTCGACCACGATGCCGCGTGCACGAACTCGCCGCTGTTCGAGATGCGCACGCTCCACGGCACGACCTCGTAGTAGCCGCCGGCACTGTCGCGGGGAATGCCGATGGTCGACGAGTCCATGACCTTCGGATTGTCTTTCTCCGAAGCCACGTGGATGCCGCCGTGGGTCGGAAACTGGTCGCGGCCGGTCGAGACATCGATCAGTTTGACGACTGCCCCGTTGGTCGAGACGGTCATCTTGTGGGTGTTGACGTCGACCACACTCACGTGCGAGTCGCCGATCTGATAGCTCGTGGTGACGTTCTTGGCACCGTACGCCCCGCCACCCGCCGCGTAGCCGGCGATGGCCGCGTTCACCTTCACCTTGGCTCCCGCCGGCCAGTAGTCCTTCGGCCGCCAGTGCAGTTCGGTGTCCGAGAACCAATGCCAGGCACCGACCGCGGCCGGGACCGAAGTGACGGTGAGCAGCTTCTCGAAGGTCGGGCGATTGGCCTTCACCACCGGCGTATTGAGCTTCACAATCACCGGCATGCCGACACCGACGACCTTGCCGTCACCGGGGCTCACCACCGCCCGGAACACCTTCGCCGGCGCGCCGGTCGCGAACGACCACTGCTGGGCCGAAGTTCCGTCGAGCCCGTCGACCAAGTTGACATTGACCTGATAGGTCGTGGACGGCGCCAGCGGGGTGACGCTCTGCCACGCGGTGTCGTCGGCCGACAGGGTGCCGGTCACCGGACCGGCCGGCGAGGTGATGGTCACCGCGGCGATAGTGCCGTTGGTGACGGCGATGGTGACCATCTGATCGGGTGGCACGTTCTGGGCGTCGGCCAGGGGTGTCGCCGTCACGACGACCGGCACGATGGTGGTGGTCGTGGCTGACGACTCGGTCCCGACGCTGTCGCACGACGCCAGCAGCATCACCGCCACCGACGCCAGCGCCGCAGCAACCAAACGGGAACGAGCGACTCGGGTCACAGCCACAAGTGTGCCCGCCGGGTCGGCCGCAAACCGATCACCCGGCGAGGATGCAACGTCATGACCGCTTGCGCACGCGCATCTTGATCGGGGTCGAGCCCAGGTCAAGGTCCTCGCGGAGCTTGCGCTCGAGGTAGCGCAGGTAGGGCGCCGGCACGTCCTTGTTGGCGAACAGGGTGAACGTGGGTGGGTCGGTGGCGCCCTGCACGGCGTAGAGCACTCGCGTGCCGTGTGGCCCGGGCTGAGCCGATTGGGCGGCCCGCAGCACGTCGTTGACCTTCCGAGTCGGCACCCGCTTGTGGTAGTCGTCGATCGTGTCGGCCAGGGCCGGCAGCAGTCGATGGACGCCCTTGCCGGTGAGCGCGCTGATCTTCAGGACCGGTGCCTCACCCAGGAAGTGCAGCTTCTGCCCGACCTGATAGGTCACGTCGAGGTGCGCCTCGGCGTCGAGCGTCTCCCACTTGTTCAACAGCACCACCACCGGGCAGCCGGCCGCGTCGATGCGCTCGGCCAACCGCTGATCCTGGTGGGTGATGCCGACCGTGGCGTCGATCACCAACAGGGCGACATCGGCGGTGTCGATCGACTGCAGGGCCCGCACGAACGAGTAGTACTCGGTGCCTTCGTCGATCTTGGCCTTGCGCCGCATGCCGGCGGTGTCGACGAAACGGATCGGTCCTTCCTCGGTTTCGACGATGGTGTCGATGGCGTCGCGAGTGGTGCCGGGCATGTCGTGCACGACGGCGCGTTCGTCACCGATGAGCCGGTTGAACAGAGTCGACTTGCCGACGTTGGGTCGACCGACCAGCGCCACCGAGAAGATCTTGCCGCCGCGACCGTCGTCGGGGCCGCGACCCCGATTGGCCGGCTCTTCCTCGACCACCGGATCGGCCGGGGGCAACACCAAAACCAACGCTTCGAGCAAGTCACCGGTGCCTCGACCGTGCAGGGCACTGACGGGGAAGGGATCGCCGAGTCCGAGACCCACGAACTCCCAGGTACCGGCCTCGCGATTGGTGTCGTCGACCTTGTTGGTCACCAACAAGATCGGCGTGTTGGTCTTGCGCAGCAGCGCGGCGATCCGGCTGTCCTCTTCGGTGATGCCGACGACGGCGTCGACCACGAACAGGACCGCGTTGGCATCGCGCATGGCCCGCTCGCTCTGACGACTGACTTTGCTGTCGAGGTCGTCGCCACCCGGCAGCCAACCACCGGTGTCGACCAGCATGAAGGGATAGCCCTGCCACTCGGCCTCGACCTCCTTGCGGTCACGGGTGACGCCGGGCTTCTCCTCGACGATGGCCTCGCGGCGACCGACGATGCGGTTCAGGAGGGTCGATTTGCCGACGTTGGGTCGCCCCACGATGGCGACGGTGGGCAGGCTCATGCCGATTGCTCCGAACAGCTGGACGTACGAAAAGTGGGGGTGGAATCAGTAGGGGTGGAATCAGTGGCCGACAGGCCCAGGGCGGCCCGCAGGGCGACGCCATCGGTGCCGATAATCTCGACCGGTCGGGGCAGCGAGTCGGGGCTCGATCCATCGAGGAAGCGGCCTTGCGACAGACAGACGTCGGGCAGCAGGTACCGGTGACCCTCGGGTTCGGCCGCCAGGGTGCGAGCGATGTCCTCGCCCACCATCAGCCCGGTCACCCCGATGTTGCCCCCGAAGAACTCATTTGCGACCGGGATGATCCGCACGTCGGGGCGGTCGAGCGCAGCCACGAGCGGCCCGAGCACCCGGGCGCCATACGGCCCCGTGAGGATGCCGATCGGTGCGCGCCGTGACGGTCGCAGCACCACCGAGCCGGGCGTCGACGCCCCGCCGACGGTACGGGGGGCTCGATACCCCTCGGCCGGAGCCCCGTCGACCCAGGCGAAGAAGCCGGCCTGCGGTCCGGTGGGCTGGTCGACCTGACCGGTGAGCTCGAGCTCGAACGTGCGAGCCATCCCGATGCCGTCCTCGTGCATGGCGAAGCCTTCATAGGCCTCGGGCTCGGGGAACGGCCGGCCGGCGAGCAGATAGTACTCGTCGGCGGCGAACACCAGCCGGTGACCGAGCGTCGTCTGGTAGATGTCCTGCCAGTCGTGCACGGCGGCGACGACGGCTTCGGCCTCGGCCTCGGTGTGCGGTCGCATCCGGGGTTCGTTCGACCACCGGCTGACCCCGAGCGGCACCACGCACAGGCTGGCCAGCTCGGGATAGCGATCGAGAACACCGGCGAAGGTGTCGTCGAGCACGGGGCCGTCGTTGACGCCCGGACACACGACGATCTGACCGTGGACCTCGATGTCGTGATCGAGCAAGGCCCGCAGCCAGCGCAGGCTCGTGGCTCCCCGCCGATTGCGCAACATGTCGGTGCGCACCTCAGGGTCGGTGGCGTGGATGCTCACGTTCAGCGGCGACAGTCGCTCGGTGACGACCCGTTCGAGATCGGCCTCGGTGAATCGGGTCAGCGTGGTGAAGTTGCCGTACAGGAACGACAGTCGGTAGTCGTCGTCCTTCAGGTAGAGGCTCTCGCGCAGGCCAGGCGGCAGTTGGTAGATGAAGCAGAACTCGCAGTGGTTGTCGCACGTGCGGACCTGATCGAACAAGGCGGAGTGCACCTCGATGCCCAACGACTCGCCTTCGGCCTTGGCCACCTCGAGGTACAATTCGAGGCCACCGCGAGCAATATCGAGCGCCGGATCGGCGTCGTCGACCAGCAACCGGTACTGGATCACGTCCCGGGGCACCTGGCCATCGATCGCCACGATCTCGTCGCCGACCAGCACCCCCGCCCGCGCCGCCGGAGATTCGGGCGCGACAACGACGACTCGGGGGGCGGACATGGCCTACCAGACTACCGGTTGGCGGTTCAGAACCTCCTGCCCGCGGTCGTCCGGCTGCACTACCCTCAGCCCTTCCGGTGGAGGCTCAGGGGGGAAAATCATGCGCAAGGTGTCACGCCACGTCACGCTCCTACTTCTGTTCGTGGTGCCGTTGTTGGTGATGACCGCGCCCTCGGCATCAGCCACGTCGGCCCTCACCATCACCCCGGCGACGGGGCTGATCGACGGCCAGACCGTGCACCTGGTGGCCACCGGCCTGCCCGCCAACTCGACCTCCGGCACCGAGCAATGTGTGTCAGGCCATCAGTTGAGCGGGTGCGACCCGCTGAGCTTCACCCTTTCCTCGACCGATGCTGCGGGCGGCTTCTCCGCTGATTTCGTGGTCCGCACCATCATGCACACCCCCGATGGCACCTTCGACTGTCGCACCGCGTCGTGCGTGATCGGCACCAACACCACCACCGAGGCCGCCGGTGCCGCCTACGGGCCCATCACCTTCGATCCCACCGGGCCCCTGCTGCCCACGCCGCCCCCGCCGGTCGCCCACGCCACGCCCAACACCGGGTTGGTCGACGGCCAGACGGTCTCCGTCGATGGCGCCGGCTTCCAAGCCAACCGCTTCGCAGGGGTTGTCGAATGCATCGCCGGAGCCAACAGGGTCGGCCAGTGCTCGACCACCAACTTCGACTCCGGACTCACTGACCAGAACGGGGCGATCCACTTCACCCTTCGGGTCCACACGATTCTGACCACCGATGACGGGACCACAGTCGACTGTCGCTCGGCCGTCCACGCCTGCGAGCTGCAGCTCGGCCAGCTCACCAACAGCGATGCGGCCGTCATGGCGATCAGTTTCAGTGCCGCTGGATCAACGAAGACCACGACGCCCGCCGCGGCCAAGCCGGCGGCCACCACCGCCACGCCGCAGTTCACCGGCTGAGTGACTGATGATCTCCGCCGACGGCGTTCATCACGACTAGCGTTTCGGCTTCGGCGGCGGCTCTGGGGGCTCAGTCATGCCTCAGATCTCACGACCCATCTCATTGGTGGTGATGCTGGTGGCCTCACTGGTGGTGCTCACCGCCGGCCCGGCCCGCGCCACCGCTGCTTCCCTGACCATCACCCCTGCAACCGGGCTGATCGATGGCCAGACGGTGCACCTGGTCGCCGGTGGTCTGGCGGCCAACTCACTGGCAGGAGTCGAACAGTGCGTGACCGGCCACCTGCTGGCCGGGTGCGACTCGGGCAGCTTCACATCGGCGCAAACCAGTGGGTTGGGTGGGTTCTCGCTCGACTTCACGGTGCAGACGATCCTGCACACCCCCGATGGCACCTTCGACTGTCGCACCGCCGACTGCGTGCTCGGCACCAACACCACGTTCGACGCGGTTGGCGCCGCCTTCACCGCCATCGCCTTCAACCCAACCGGCCCGCTGCTGCTGCCGCCGGTCGTGCACGCCACGCCGGCCACCAACCTGATCGACCACCAGACGGTCACCGTCGACGGAACCGGCTTCCGCCCCAATGGCTTCGCCCAGGTCGTGCAGTGCACCGGCGGAGCCA
>JAYUBX010000462.1:0-1867 GCA_043740665.1 Candidatus Neomicrothrix sp. | reverse complement strand
CTCTCGATCGCACGGCGCCGATCTCGCACCCACAGATCTCGGCGCTCTCGGCCTAGCTCAAACCGAGCACCTGGGGATCCTGCCGTGATGCCCTCTCGGCCCGCCTCGATACCCATCTCGCCGAGTGCAGCGATTGCCGACGGTTCTCGCTGCACCTCACCGATCTGCACCGGTTGGTACGGGTGCGCGCCGCCGAGCCCGTGCCCGACCACTACCGCACTCGGCTGGTTGCGGTACGTATTGCTCGTGATCGGCCTCACCATGTTGGCCGTGGGCCTGCCCTCGCTGGTCCTGCACGACTCGGGACGGGCAATTCACCTCACCCGCAAGCTCTGCGCATGGGATGTGGCGTTCGGGGTCGGTCTACTGTTCGCGGCATGGCATCCGGCTCGGGCGCATGGACTCCTGCCGATGGCCGCAGTACTGGCCAGCGCCCAGTTGCTCGGGTCGGTCATCGACGTGACGTCAGGTCGGTCACCACTGGTGAACGAAGCGCACCACGTGCTCGAACTGGTCGGGGTGCTCGTGGCCTGGATGCTGTGTCGACGCGTCGAACACACCACGCCCGCTCCGGGCCGGCCGGCCGATTCTGGGCTTCGGCCAGCGTGAGTTCGCCGCGCGTGGCAGCCCCCGCGCTCCGTATCCTCGTCGCCCTCGCCGTGGCGACCCTCGTCGTCGTGATCTCGGGGTCGGCCGCCTCGGCCCACGCGGTCTTGACCTCGTCTCAGCCGGCCGACGGTGAGCGACTGCCGACCGCACCGACATCCGTGACCTTTCAGTTCAACGAACCGGTCAAAGCCGACCTCGGCGGGCTGAAGGTCGTCGACGCCAACGGTCAGCGAGTCAATACCGGCACGGCCCGCACCAGCGGCAACTCGTTGACCACCAGCCTGCAGAACGGCCTACCGACCGGCACCTACGTCGCCAGCTACCGCGTGATCTCGGCCGACAGCCACCCGGTCAAGGGCGCCATCGTGTTCGCCGTCGGCGACGCGTCGGCGACCGGGGTCAACGTCAACGCCCTCACCGGTGGCGGCGGTCAGGACCGCTCCTTCGAACTGCTCGGCGCCGTCTCCCGATTCCTCGCCTACGCCGGCGCGCTGACCGCCGCCGGACTCGGATTCTTCCTGGTGTTCGTCCATGACGGTGGTGCCGACGGTCGCCCGCTGGCTCGGATCGTTCGGGGCACCGCGTTGCTCGGCGCCCTCGGCGCCATGGGCGCCACTGCGGCTCAAGCGGCGTTGGCCACGGGCCGGGGTTGGGACGCGGTGTTCGACGTCGGGGTAGTCCACCAAGTGCTGCTGGAGAGCCTCGGCTGGGCCAACCTGGTGCTGCTGGCCGGCCTGGTCCTCGTCCTGGCGTCCCTCGAAGCCCGTCGACGGGGCACCCACCAAGCCCTCGCGTTCTGCGGCGGTATGGCGGTGTCACTCTCGTTCGTCCTCTCCGGCCACAGCACCACCGCCCCCGATCGTTGGATCGCCATCGGATCCAACGGTGTGCACGTGATCGCCGCCGCCGTCTGGCTCGGCGGGCTCATCGGTCTGGTCGTCGTGTTGGTGGTGCGCACCCGCGCTGCTCACCTCGACGCCGAGGCCGAGCCTGAGGTCGCGACACCGTTGTCGCCCGATGCCCCGATCAGGCCGGTCGCCGTCGGCACCACCCTGATGGTTTCCGAACAACCGATCACCCGGGCCGCGATCGAACGACTTCGGGGCACCGCCCTGATCGTCGCCCGATTCTCGACGGTCGCCCTGGTCAGCGTGATCGCGCTGGGGCTGGCCGGCGGCGTTCTGGCCTGGGTCGAACTGGGCAGTCTCAGGGCCCTCACCTCGACCACCTATGGCCAGCTGGTGTTGGTCAAGATCGC
>JAYUBX010000461.1:0-2174 GCA_043740665.1 Candidatus Neomicrothrix sp. | reverse complement strand
AGCATCGCCCGGTAGGACGGCAACTGGCCGTAGATCTGCAGCGACTCGGCGACGAAGGCCTTGGCTCCGGCCATGTCGTCGGTGATGACGATCGGCAGCGAAGCGACGATGCGCGGAGTCGGACGCCCGGCGGCCTCGGCGGCGGCGTTGATGGTGGGCACGATGTGGTTCTGCAGGGTCTGCGGACCGGTGCACCACGTGATGGTGCCGTCGGCCAGCCGGCCGGTGACCTTCAGCATCTGCTCGCCGAGGGCGGCCACCAGCACCTGTGGCGCGGCGGCATCAGCGACGTCGACGGCGCCGACCGACGTGACGATCTCGCCGTGATGGTCGCTGGCCTCGCCACGCAGCATCGGCTGCAGGGCTTCGAGGTACTCCCGCATGTGACGTACGGGCTTGTCGAAAGGCAGGCCCCACATGTGCTCGACCACGAACTGGTGCGACAGCCCGACGCCGAGCACCAGCCGGTTGCCCGAGGCGGCCTGGGCGGTGAGGGCTTGGCTGGCCAGCGCCTGCGGGTGTCGGGGCTGGATGGGTACGACGGCGGTGCCGAACTCGATGCCCTCGACCTGGCCGGCCGCCACGGCGATGGCCATGAGGGCGTCGGTGTTGAAGATCTGGGCCAGCCAGAAGGTCGAGAAGCCGTCGCTGGCCGCCGCCTGGGCCCCGGCGGTGATGGCCGTGAGCGAGTTCATCTGGCTGGATCCGTTGATGCCGATTTTCATGGTGGCACCCTACCGACCAGTCAGATGGGCGCGGCGAGGAAGGCGGTGAGGGCGAGTCGGAACTGGGCCGGGTCGGCCGATCCGCACAGCTCGCGGATCGAGTGCATGGCCAGCTGAGCCACGCCGACGTCGACGGTGGGGATGCCGAGGCGGCCGGCGGTGATCGGCCCAATCGTCGAGCCGCACGGCATGTCGTCCCGCGACACGAAGTGCTGCACCGGCACGTCGACCGACCGACAGACCTGCCCGAACCAGGCAGCCGTGACCGCATCGGTGGCGTAGCGGACGTTGGCGTTGTGCTTCACCACCGGTCCGCCGTTCAGCTCGATGTGATGCTCGGGATCGTGGCGCTCGACGTAGTTCGGGTGGGTCGCGTGCGCGCCGTCAGCCGAGACGCAGCGTGAGGCGGCAACGGCGCGCAGGAACGCCTGGCGGTCACCTCCACCGGCCAGCACGATGCGCTCGAGCGTGGTCGGCAGCAGGTCGCTGTCGGCGCCCGAGGCCGACGTGCTGCCGATCTCCTCGTGGTCGAACAGCACCATGACCGAGACCGGCGCGCCGCCGAAGGGGTCGCTGGCGCCACTCGGATTCGCGCCCGTACTGGTCGATCGCGGTCCGCTGATGGCCTCGACCGCCGCCCAGCACGACAACTGGTTGTCGAGCCGAGCCGAGCTCACGAACGCAGCATCGACGCCGGCCACCGTGCCCGGGTTGACATCGTGGGTCATGGCGTCCCACGACGAGATGGCGCCCGGATCGACGTCGAGCTGCTCGCCCAGGTAGTCGGTGAAGGCGCTCCGATGGTTGGGCCCCACACCCCACGTGGGTACCAGGTGCAGCTGGGGGTTCAGCTTGAGACCGGCCTGGTTGATCTCGCGGTCGAGGTGGATGGCCAGCTGGGGCACCCGCAGCAGGGCCCGATCGTCCCGGAACAGTCGGGTGAAAAGGATCCCGTCGTCGATCACCGTCACTCGACCCGACAGCCCCAGATCCCGGTCGAGCCACGAGTTGAGCAGCACCCCGCCATAGATCTCGACTCCCAGCTGGCGAAAGCCGGCCGAACCGGTATCGGGCCGCGGCTTCACCCGAAGGTTGGGACTGTCGGTGTGGGCGCCGATGACCCGGAAGCCGGCGCCGGCCGCGGCGGCACCCGCATCGCCCGACCAGGCGACCAGACTGCCCCCGCGGATCAGGTAGTGGCGGCCGGGATTGGTGGGCCACGCCTCGGTTTCGATGACCTCGCTGAAGCCGGCCCGATCGAGACGACGGGCCGTCTCGGCCACCGCATGAAAGGGTGAGGGCGAGGCGGCGATGAAGTCGAGCAGGTCCTGGGCCTGGCCCAGGACGCTGTCGTCGGGGGAGTACGGGTCAGCCATCGACGGACCCTACTGCGCGGGGTGGCCCGATCGACCGCTATCGGTTGGCTCAAGACGCCGTTCACTGTGTACG
>JAYUBX010000460.1:0-3068 GCA_043740665.1 Candidatus Neomicrothrix sp. | reverse complement strand
CCAGCGTGTCACGCGTGGTGGGCTTCGGCCCAGGTGAGGCCGGTCTGGACATCGACATCGTGGGGCAGCCCGAGCACTCGTTCGGCGATGATGTTGCGCTGCACATCGCCGGTTCCGCCGCCGACGGTGAGGGCCTGGGAGAACAACCAGCCGTAATACCAGATGCCTGGCTCGGCCCCCAAGGGATGACCATCGGTGAGCAACGCCTCGGTGCCACACAGGTCCTGAGCCAGATCCATGATGTGCTGGCCGTGCTCGTCAGCCAGCACCTTGCGCACCGATGCTTCGGCTCCGGGAGCTTCACCGTTGATGGCGGCGGTCACCGTGCGCAGGCGGATCAACCGCAGGATCTCGTCGTGGATGCGCAACTGGGCCAACCGCTGGCGCAGATGGGGATCGCTGACCCCGCCCTGGTCGCGGACCAGATCGAAGAGGTCATCGGCCGTGGGACCGAGCCCCCACAAGGCTCCCCCGCCCGACAGCGAGACCCGCTCGTTGCCCAGGGTGACCTTGGCCAGCGACCAACCCTCGTTGACCTCGCCGACCAGGTTGGCGGCGGGCAGGCGCACGTCGGTGAGGAACACCTCGTTGAAGGTGTGCGCCCCGGTCATCTCGATGATCGGGCGAATCTCGACGCCGGGGGCGTCCATCGGGCAGATGAAGTACGAGATGCCCTTGTGCTTGGGGGCGTCAGGGTTGGTGCGGGCGATCAGGATGCCGAACGCCGAGTGCTGGGCGAGTGAGGTCCAGATCTTCTGGCCGTTGATCACCCACTGGTCGCCGTCGCGAACCGCTCGCGTCGCCAGGTTGGCCAGGTCGCTACCGGCGTCGGGTTCGCTGAACAGCTGACACCAGATCTCCTCGGCGGCGAGCAGAGGGAAGAGGTAGCGCTCCTTCTGCTCGTCGGTGCCAGCATGCAGGATCGTGGGGCCTGCCCACCCGATGCCGATCTGGTTCGACGGTCGACGCACGCCGGCCCGGCGCAGTTCGTCGTCGATCGCCAACTGGTGGATCGGGTCGGCATCCAGGCCCCACGGCTGCGGCCAATGGGGCGCCACGTAGCCGGCCTCGGCTATCTGGCGACCCGTCGGCACCGGGTGCTCGGCCAACCAGGCCCGCACCGCCAGGCGGCGGGGATCATCCTCGGGTGGCATGTCGAAATCCACGAGCGATGACGCTAGTCCGCGTCGATGAGGCCACCCGAACCGCCGAACCGTTCGGGGGACCGGCGAAGACGAGCCGGCGAGACGAGGAACCGGCGGAGCGGTGACAGGATGATCGGCCATGGCCAGCGACCGAACCCCCCGGCGGACCATCCCGGTGCGGTCGGCCCCGTCACGCGGGACGATCCAGATCGGCGACCGGCGCTTCGCGTCGATCGGTTCGGCGCTGGTGGTCGCTCACCCGGGTGACACGATCGACTTGGGCCCGGGCGAGTTCGGGTGGGGCGAAAGCTGGCCGCTCGACCTGCCCGCCGATGTCACCCTGCGGACGGCGGAGACACTCGAGGACCGAGCATCGATCCGCGCCGTCCTGAACGGTTCGGGCCGGCCGACGGGCACCCCCCTCATCGTGCTTCGCGGTCCGCGAAGCACGCTCGAGAACATCGAACTGCTGGGGGGTTCAACGGCGGTGGCGGTCGGGGTCGACGGGCGAGCTGTCCGCGTGACCGATTGCGTGCTGACCGGCGACATCGAGCTGCACGGCAGTCCCGAAGCCGTCGTGTCGTTCAACCGGATCAGCGGCAGCATCGCCGTGACCGAGACCAATCAGGTCACGATGACCGGCAACCGGATCCAACCCCAACCGAATCGGGTGGCGATCGATGTCGACGGTGGCGCCGATCACCGCATCGACGGCAATGACCTCGACGGCGGCCGCGGGGCCATCCACCTGCGCATGACCCACGGCGCTCGGATCACGGGCAACCGCTACCGCGCCGACGAGGTCGGCATCCTGCTCGACTCGGCCGAACAAACCGACGTCAGTGGCAACCACGGCCGTCAGACCGAGCAGGCCATCCACGTGTTGGGAGGCCGCTCGACACGGATCACGGCCAACGTGGCCGACGACTGCGACACCGGCTTACTGCTCGAGCAAGCCGCTGACACCGTGGTCGAGTCCAACCGGTGGAGCGGGTGTCGGGTCGCCGTTCGCCGCGCCCCGTAACTCGACCGTACACTTCGCCCCGCTCATCGCACGCTTGCCCAAGGGGGACCCATGCCGGCCTGGAACTTCGCGACCATGTGGGAGATCGCGGCCGACACCCATGCCGACGACCCTGCCGTGGTGCAGGGCGATCGTGTCGTGACCTGGGGCGAGTTCGACCGCCGCGCCGACGGGGTCGCCCGCACCCTGATCGATCGCGGGGCCGCCCATCAGGACAAGGTGGCGCAGTACCTCTACAACTGCCCCGAATACCTCGAGTCGGTGTTCGCCGCCTTCAAGGCGGGGATGGTGCCGGTCAACACCAACTACCGCTATGCCGACGACGAGCTCGTGTACCTCTGGGACAACAGCGACGCGGTGTGCGTCGTCTTCCACGGCTCGTTCGTCGACCGCATCGAGGGCATCCGCGACCGGCTGCCCAAGGTGACGACGTGGCTCTGGGTCGACGACGCATCGGGGCCATGCCCTGAATGGGCCATCGCCTACGAGACCGCCGCGGCCACACCAACCGACCGCGTCGACCCACCCTGGGGCCGGGGCGACGATGACATCCTGCTCATGTACACCGGCGGCACCACGGGGATGCCCAAGGGCGTGATGTGGCGGCAGGACTCGCTCGTCAAGGCCGTCGTCTCCAGCGCCAACCCCCTGTGGGCCGGACCCGCCGACTATGACGCCATGCGCGAGCTGCTCTCGACCTCGGCCCCGGGAGGCTCACTGCTGCCGGGTCCACCCCTCATGCACGGAACTGGCCAGTTCACGACCTTCATCGCCCTCAGCGGGGCCGGGGTCGTCGTGCTGCTCGAAGGTCGCCACTTCGAGATCGAGGAACTGCTCGACACCATCGACGCTCGCCAAGTCAGCTCGCTGATCATCGTCGGTGATGCCTTCGCCAAGCC
>JAYUBX010000459.1:0-4241 GCA_043740665.1 Candidatus Neomicrothrix sp. | reverse complement strand
GCGTCACCGCGCGAATGGCGTCGAGGGACGAGAAGGCGTCACCCCCATCGACGACCCGGGCAACAACGAGGCGCACGAGGTCAGCCCCGCGGGGCGCGTTGCGCAACAGCTGGTCGGCGTCGGCCATCAGCTCAGGTGGTCGCGGAGGTACCCCACCAGCTCGGGGATGGCGATGCGCTCCTGTTCCATCGAGTCACGATCGCGCACGGTGACGGCACCGTCGTCGAGCGAATCGAAGTCGATGGTGACGCAGTAGGGCGTGCCCAACTCGTCCTGGCGGCGGTAGCGCTTGCCGATGTTCTGGGTCTCGTCGTAGTCACACATGAAGTGGGGCTGCAACGACGCCAACACCTCGCGGGCCAGAGGCGTGAGCGTGTCCTTCTTCGACAACGGCAGCACCGCCACCTTGTAGGGCGCCAGCCGGGGATGCAGGTGCAGCACGACCCGGGTCTCGCCCTTGACCTCCTCCTCGTCGTAGGCCGCCAGCAGGAACGCCATCATGGTGCGGGTGGCGCCGGCGGCGGGCTCGATGACGTGGGGGGTGTAGCGGCTGTTGGTGACCGGGTCGAAGTAGTCGAGCTTCTCGCCCGAGGCCTCCATGTGCTGAGCGAGGTCGTAGTTGCCCCGGTTGGCGATGCCTTCGAGCTCGTCCCATCCCCACGGGAAGAGGAACTCGATGTCGGACGTGCCGCTCGAATAGTGACTCAGCTCGTCGGCGGCGTGGGGCCGCAGTCGCAGCTTCGACTCGGGGATGCCGAGGTCGAGGTACCACTGGTAGCGCTCCTGACACCAGTACTCGTACCACTGCTGGGCCTCGTCGGGCGGAACGAAGAACTCCATCTCCATCTGCTCGAACTCACGGGTGCGAAACACGAAGTTGCCCGGCGTGATCTCGTTGCGGAACGATTTGCCGACCTGGGCGATACCGAACGGCGGCTTCTTGCGGCTCGACTGCAACACGTTGGCGAAGTCGACGAACATGCCCTGGGCCGTCTCGGGCCGCAGGTAGACCTCGGTGCCGGCACCGGCAACGGGCCCGGCCTGGGTCTTGAACATCAAGTTGAACTGGCGGGCCTCGGTGAACGAATCGACCGCCGCGCAGTTCGGACAGGTGTGGGGGTCGTCGAGCTTGTCGAGCCGAAACCGCTCCTGGCAGACCTTGCAGTCGACCAGCGGATCGGTGAAGTTCTCCAGATGACCCGACGCCTGCCAGATGGCTGGCGGCGACAGGATGGCGGCGTCGAGGCCGACCACGTCGTCACGCAACTGCACCATCGACCGCCACCAGGTGTCCTTGACGTTGCGCAGCAGCAACACGCCGATGGGGCCATAGTCATAGGTCGACCGAAAGCCGCCGTAGATCTCGGCCGACGGGAACACGAAACCGCGACGCTTCGACAGGTTGACGATCTTCTCCATGAGATCGGATCCCTGCGGATCGGTCTCGGGAGTCGGCTCAGGGGTCGCGGGGTCGGACATGGGGCGGGATCGTAGTGCCCACCCGGCGGCGGCCCGACCTCGGATTCGCGGCGTCGGCTGCGTCCGCGTGACACCATGACCGATCGTGAGCGCCTATCAAGCACCAGTGGACCCGACCAATGTCGCCGGCAAGCGCATCGTCTCCGCCATCATCGACGTCGGCATCGCGTGGGTGATCTACTACGTGCTCTTCGCCGCCCTGTCGAAGCCGAACAAGACCGTCATCATCCAGCCCTTCGGCACTTCTGACGCCTGCGCTGGCGAACCGTTCTGCTCCAGGATCAATGGCCGTCACGTCAGCGGTGGCACCGCCCTGCTGCTGTTCGCCATCTTCTGGGGCTACATGATCGGCGTGTTCGTGATCCAGCGGGGCCTCACCGGCAAGACCCTGGGCACCATGGCGATGGGCATGGTGACTGTGTCCGAGCAAGGCACCCCGCTCGGCATCCCCAAGGCCCTCGGCCGATCCGCCGCCGGCATCGCCGACTACCTGCCGTGCTGCCTGCCCCTGGTCGGCATCATCACCATCTTCGCCACCAAGGGCCACCGGCGGGTGGGCGACATGGCGGTCAAGAGCTTCGTCGTCGACAAGCAGTGGGCCGGACAGCCGATCCTCGTGGCCGGCGTCTCGGCCGCCGCGGCCGGTCCCTACGCACAGCCCTACGCCCAGCCTGGGTACGGCGCTCCCGTTCAGCCCTACGGCCAGCCGGGCTACGCCCCGCCGCCGCAGCCCGGTTTCGCTCCCGCTCCGCCCCCGATGCCCCCAGCCCAACCCATGTACGGCGCTCCCGACCCCGGCGTGGCGCCCTTGACGGCGCCGACCGAGCCGCCGGCGTGGGGATCTCCGGCCTTCTCGTCGCCCCCCGTCAGCCCGCCGCCGACCGCCCCCGAGACGCCGCCCACCTCGGCGACATGGGAACCCTCGGTCGTCGTCCCCGTGCCCGTCGTCCCCGAACCGATCGCTGAGCCGATCCCGACCGCCGCTCCGGCCTCGGACCCGACCCAACCGCAGTGGGACACCGCCCGCAACGCCTACATCCAGTGGGACCCGACCGGTCAGGTCTGGCTGCAGTTCAACGACGCCACCCAGCAGTGGGGCCCGATCTCCTGATCAACCGCGAGGCGTGAGGTTCAGGCGCGGTCGAGCAGGCTGAGCGACTTGAGCCGACGCTCGAGGTGGTGCTCCATGGCCCGGTTGGCCAGATGTTCGACCTCATGCGTCGTCGGCGATTCGGGTTCGTTGAGAGCGGCACCGAGCTGCCCGCCCAGGATGCGCCGCAACAGGTCAACCGCCTCGGGTGACACCCGCGTGCCCCGGCGATCGTCGGCGCACAACAAGCCACCGGACTCGAGATCGAACGCCACCAACGGGCCGTCACTGCCGCACGCCGCGCATCGGTCGAGGATCGGGTGGTAGCCCTCGAGTGCCAGCAGCTTCCAGAAGAACGCCGGCACGATGACCGGCCCGTTGTCGGCCGCCAGGGCCCGCAAGCCGCCCAGCAACATCTGATACAGGCGCGGGTTGGACGCCCCTTCTTGCGACATCTGGTCGACCGCTTCGAGCATCGACGACGCCCGGGTGATGCGATCGAGATCGTCACGGATGGCCCGGAAGTGATCGATCGATTCGGCTTGGGTGACGATGTCCAGCTCGCGACCCTCGTAGAGCTGCAGGGCGACATGACTCATCGGTTCGAGCCGGGCGCCGAACTTGCTCTTGGTCTTGCGCACCCCTTTGGCCACCGCCCGCACCTTGCCGCGCCCACGGGTGCAGAAGACGACGATGCGGTCGGCCTCGCCCAGCTTGTAGGTGCGCAGCACCACGCCTTCGTCCCGGTACAGGTGCGACACCTCAGGCCCCGTCGATCCCGCCGAACCGCCGCTCGCGATCCTGGTACTCGCGCACGGCCGCGAACAGGTGCTGACGGCGGAAGTCGGGCCACAGCACGTCGGTGAACACCAGCTCGCTGTAGGCGATCTCCCACAGCAAGAAGTTCGAGATGCGGTACTCGCCCGACGTGCGCACCATGAGGTCGGGGTCGGGCATGTCGGGGTCGTAGAGGTGCTTGCGGATCGACCGTTCGTCGATCTTGTCGGCGGGCGTGCCCTCGGCCACGATGGCCCGCACCGCGTCGACGATCTCGGCCCGGCCGCCGTAGTTGAAGGCGATGGTGAACGTCATCCGCCGGTTGTCCTTGGTCAACTCGACCGACGCGTCCTGATGGCGGATCAGTCGCTTCGGCACCCGCCAGTCGCGACGACCAGCGAAGCGCATGCGCACCCCACGCTCGTTCATCTCGTCACGACGACGTTCGAGGATCGACTCGTTGAAGCCCATCAGGTAGCGGACCTCGTCGGCCGGTCGTTTCCAGTTCTCGGTCGAGAACGCATAGACCGTGAGCCATTCGATGCCGAGCTCGAGCGCGCCCTCGACGGTGTCGAACAGGGCCTCCTCGCCGGCGGCATGACCCTCGGTGCGCTTGAGGCCCCGCTGCTGAGCCCACCGACCGTTGCCGTCCATCACGCAGGCCACGTGCTTGGGGATCCGCTCGGGGTCGATCCCGGCGACGACACGGGCGTCGGACCCAGCGGTCGAGCGGGGTGGAGGCAGAGGCTTACGAGGCACTGTCGCACCCTACCGTCCACCCCTCGAAGGCCTGTGCCATCGCCGTCGCATCAGGGCATGGACCGAGTCCAGTACCGTCGGCGGGTGTCCGATGCCAAGCCCGCCGACCCGAGCCGCAAGGCGTCGTCTCCGGCCA
>JAYUBX010000458.1:0-4450 GCA_043740665.1 Candidatus Neomicrothrix sp. | reverse complement strand
GGCCTCGACTACGTGTCGTGCTCGCCCTTCCGAGTGCCGATCGCCCGCCTCGCCGCCGCCCGAGCTGTCCTCGCCGTCTGAGCGTCACAGCTCGCTGGTAGGTTGCGCGGCTATGGGCATCCTCGACGACGACATCGTGCGGGTGCGCGAATCGTCCGACATCGTGACCATCATCAGCGAACACGTGCAGCTGAAGCGGGTCGGCCGCCGGTTCTCGGGCCTGTGCCCGTTTCACACCGAGAAGTCGGGCTCGTTCTCGGTGAATCAGGAGCAGGGGCTCTACTACTGCTTCGGATGCGGAGCCAAGGGTGACGTCATCACCTTCGTGCGCGAGATCGAGCACGTCGACTTCGTGGGTGCCGTCGAGTTTCTGGCCGGCAAGGCCGGCATCACCCTGAACTACACCGACAAGGACGAGGGCGAGGGTCGCAAGAAGCGGGCCCGGCTGCTCGAAGCGGTCGCCCGGTCGGTCGACTGGTACCACGAGCGACTGTTGGCTTCGCCCGACGCGGCCAAGGCCCGCTCGTATCTGCGGTCGCGGGGGCTCTCGGCCGACGAGGTGCGGGCCTACAAGATCGGCTGGGCGCCCGAGGGATGGGACGATCTGGTCAAGGCGCTCAAGTTGCCCGACGACGTGGCCATCGACTCGGGGCTCGGCCGTCGCAACAGCGTGGGCCGCACCAACGACTTCTTCCGCAGCCGCGTGCTGTTTCCGATCTTCGACGTCAAGGGTGACGCCGTCGGCTTCGGCGGCCGCATCCTGCCGGGGGCCGACGGCTCGAAGTACTGGAACTCGACCGAGAGTGCGATCTACGCCAAGAGCAAGCTGCTCTACGGGCTCAACTGGTCGAAGGGGGCGATCGTGGCCGCCGACGAGGCCATCGTCTGCGAGGGCTACACCGACGTCATCGGGTTCGCGGCCGCGGGCATGCCCCGAGCCGTCGCGACCTGTGGCACCTCGCTCACTGAGGAGCACTTCCGCATTCTCAAGAGCTTTGCTCGGCGCATCGTGCTGGCGTTCGACGCCGACGCAGCCGGCCAGAACGCGGCGGCCCGGTTCTATGAGTGGGAGAGGGCCTACGACATCGACGTGGCCGTGGCCGCGCTGCCGGCCGGCGTCGACCCGGCCGATCTTGCTCGCAGCGAGCCCGAGGCGTTGGCCGCGGCGGTAGCGGGTGCCACGCCGTTCCTCGGCTTTCGGGTCAACCGTGTGCTCGACGCGGCGTCGCTGGTGTCGCCCGAAGGTCGGGCCCGGGCGGCCGAAGAAGCGATGAGTGTGATCGCTGAGCACCCAAGCGAGTTGGTGCGCGACCAGTACCTGATGGAGGTCGCATCGCGCACCCGTATCGACCCGAATCAGTTGCGATCGGGCACGTTCACGCGTCCGCCGGCCGGTGGACCGGGGGCCTCGGGCCGTGGACGCACCGTGCGCCAGGAGAGTGGCTCGCAGCGGTCCCGTCCCCGAGCGCAGAGCGATTCGCCCGAGATCGAGGCGCTGCGCCTGCTGCTGGCCGATCGCGACTCGATCGTCGCGTCGTTGGCCGAAGGACTTTTTGCCGACGAAGTCAACCTGGCGACCTATCGAGCGGTCACGTCGACGGCCACCCTGCGTGAAGCCGTCGAGTCGGTCGATCCTGTGGTCGCTGAGCTGCTGACCCGCTTGGCGGTCGAGGAGACTGACGCCGAGGTCGACGAGGTGATCGTGCGGCTGGTGACCGAAGCGGCGCGGCGCGAACTCGCGATCATCCAGTCCGAGGTTGTTTCGGCCGATGAAACCACCGTGTTCGCACGGTCGGGTGAGATGGCGTGGGTGAAGCTCCGGATGGAGGAGCTCCTCGAGCCGGCGACCAGCGTCGATGCCGTAGAGCAGTTGCTAGCCTGGCTGCAACAACAGCCGCAGGAGATTCGATGACCCGGAGCGAACCAGTGCTCTCGCATGGTGGCGGCCTCTCCGGCAGCGAACTCGAGCGCCTCGTGGCCCGTGCTCGCGAGCAGCGGACGCTCACCCGTGCCGATCTCGAAGAATGCATCCGGTCGACGGCGGTCACGCCCGAGATCGTCGAATCGCTGCGCCGCCTGTTGGCCCTCGATGGCATCGAACTCGATCCCAGCGCCGACGATCCGCCGATCAGCTTCTTGCGCGAGATCGAAGCTGAGGTCGACGCGGCCGAGGCGCTGGCCTATGAGACCGATCACGACGAGGCCGAGCACCGCGGCGATGCCGTGCCCGCGCCGCCCGGGTCGCCCGGGTCGATCGATGTCGTGATCGACTCCGTCGGCGATGACGACGACGACGAACCACCGCCCGATGCCGGTGCCCGTCGCCGGGCGCGCATGGCCGCGACCACGCCGAAGGATGCCCTGCGCATGTCGGGCCAGGTCGGGATGGCAGGCTCGGCCGACCCGGTGCGGATGTACCTCAAGGAGATCGGTCGGGTTTCGCTGCTCACCGGACCCGAAGAGGTCTCGCTGGCCAAGCGCATCGAGGCCGGCGGTTTGGCCGAGGAGCAGTTGGCCGAGCTGAACGCGTCGGGTGACATCGCCGCTCTCGAGCCGGGCGACAAGCGACGGCTGAAGCGCACGGCCGACGACGGCGCCGATGCCAAGGCGGCCCTCACCCAGGCCAACCTGCGGCTCGTTGTCTCGATCGCCAAGCGCTATGTCGGGCGCGGCATGCTGATCCTCGATCTGATCCAGGAGGGCAACCTGGGCCTGATGCGGGCGGTCGAGAAGTTCGACTACACCAAGGGCTTCAAGTTCTCGACGTACGCCACCTGGTGGATCCGTCAGGCCATCACCCGGGCCATCGCCGACCAGGCCCGCACCATCCGCATCCCGGTGCACATGGTCGAGTCGATCAACAAGGTGCATCGGGTGCAACGCCAGATGATCCAAGAACTCGAACGCGACCCCACCATCGAAGAACTGGCGGTGCGGGTCGACATGACGCCGGCTCGCGTGCGCGAGATCATGCGCATCTCGCAGGACCCGCTCTCCCTCGACTCGCCGGTCGGCGAGGAAGACGACTCGAACCTGGCCGACTTCATCGAGGACCAGCAGGCTGAGGCCCCGGCCGAGATGGCCGCCCGCAAGATGCTCGGCGATGCCGTCGTCGAGGCCCTCGATCAGCTGAACGATCGAGAGAAGGCCGTCGTGCGGCTGCGCTTCGGCCTCGACGATGGTCAGGCCCGCACCCTCGAGGAGGTTGGCCGCGAGTTCGGGGTCACCCGCGAACGGATCCGTCAGATCGAGTCGAAGACGCTGGCCAAGCTGCGTCACCCGCATCGCAGCCAGAAGCTGCGCGACTACCTCGACGGCGAGTGATCGCTCGTCGATCGGTTAGTTGAGGGTCGGGTCGCCGGTGTAGTCGAACGGCGTCGGTCCCGAGGTTGACGAGGGGCAGTTGCCCCCGAAGGCCACGTCGTTGACGGCATTCCGCGCCCGCCCGACGCTCTGGTCGACGATGCCGTCGAGGCGCGACCGCAGGTCCTGATAGGCGTCGCTGGCTCGCATCTGGGCCAAGTAGTGGTCCATCTGTTGGTAGCGCTCGCGGCCGGCCTTGGCGCCGTAGTAGTACCCGACGGCGAGGCCCACGATGAGTCCAGTCTTGAATCGCACCCACCTGTTGTACGCCAAGCCGAGCGTCGAGGCGGAGCGGTCGATTCTATCCGAAGCACGGAAATGACCTGTCGTACCCCCTTGTCATACTGGTCACATGGGTTACCGGGGCCTGGTCGCCGAGCAGGCACGAGCACGAGATCTGCGCGCCGAGGCGTGGACGTTGCCCGAGATCGCCACCGAGCTGGGCGTGGCCAAGAGCTCGGTCTCGCTCTGGGTGCGCGACGTCGAGTTCGTGTCCAAGCCCCGAGCACACGTCGCTCGCCGCCGCGAGCCCAACGCGCTGCAGCGGCGAAAACAAGCCGAGATCGACGAGCTGTTGGCCGAGGGTCGTCAGCGCATCGGCCGGCTCACCGAGCAAGAGTTCCTCGTTGCCGGCACCGCGCTCTACGCCGGCGAAGGGGCGAAAGCTGACGGCCAATTGTGCTTTGCCAACAGCGATCTTCGGATGATCACCTTCTTTTGCGCGTGGCTACGTCACTTCTTCGAACTCGACGAGGACAAGTTCCGGTTTCGGCTCTACCTGCACGAAGGGCTTGACCTCACTGAAGCGGTCGAGTTCTGGAGCGGTCTCACCCAGATTCCAGTCGGGCAGTTCGGCAAGCCCTACCGGGCTGTGCCTGATCCATCGATCAGGCGGAGCAAGCACCCGCGAGGATGCGGCTCGGTCTGGTACTACAGCTCGCGAGTCCATCGTGGCGTCATGGGCCTCGTGCACGGACTGCTATCCTCCGACTCCGTCCTTCCGGGGTAGCTCAGTTGGCAGAGCGCCGGCCTGTTAAGCCGATTGTCGTGGGTTCGAGCCCCACCCCCGGAGCTCGTCAGACCCGTG
>JAYUBX010000457.1:0-1673 GCA_043740665.1 Candidatus Neomicrothrix sp. | reverse complement strand
GTGCCGGGCGCGACCTCCGCCCGATAGTCGATCGACCGCTGCAGGTACGCGTCGATCTTGTTGGCCTGGGCATTGGCCGTGCGCACCGACAGGTAGTCGTGGCCGGCGACGATACCCAGCCGACCGGTCGAGCCGAGGGCGTCGAGGACATGCTCCTCGGCCGGGTCGAAGGCCACGAACGACAGGTGACCCTGGCGCATGGCCGGGCCGAGGGAATCGCCGACCTCCCGCAGGCTCGGCAGCGACCGCTGGGTCAGGGCGTCGAATGTCGCCCGGGACGCGGCCCGTAGCTTGTCGCGGCGCTCGTCTTGCACGCCGTCCTCCTGGTACTGCTCCTTGAGTAGGTAGGTCGCCGCGTTGTCTGCGGTCAGCCGCTGGGTCAGGCCTTCGACCTCGACCGGGCCGGTCAGCTTCAACAGCGCGGCCAGCCCGTAGGGATCGGCGACGATCACGCCGTCGAGGCTGGTGCCCGTCGTCTGTTGGTAGAGCTGGCGGGCGACGGCGGCGTCCTCGGGCAGGTCGGGCCCGGCGGTAATGTTCTGCATGAACGTCGCCACGTGATAGCGGCCGTAGCGGATCGAGAACTCGCTGTCGGGATCGAGCGCCCGGTTCTTCGAACCGGGCGCGGTATTGAGCTTACCGATCGGCCCCGACTCGGTGAAGCTCAGCTTGCCGTTGTCGGCGGTAAGGACGCCGTAGGCCCCGACAAAGCCGCCGAGGAAGCGGGTTTCGGCCGGCGTGGTGAACAGCACGAGATAGGTGCGCACCCCGTCGCCCCCGAAAATGGCTGGGCTGACGGCCAGACCCTGGCTGGCCAGCTCGGCCTCAGGTAGCGTGCGGTCGATCTGGCGGCCGAAGTCGGCGAGCGGGCGCGACACCGGCCCGAGCAGCCACGGCGAGCTGATGGCGTCGACCCGGTCGCGGGCCGCCCGCAACGCGTCGGCCGACGCGTTCACCGGCCCCTGCATGCGCGACACGACGCCGAGATCGATCTGCCCCTTATCGCCCCGGAGCTGCTGGTAGTCGGCGGTCGACGCCGCCTGAGACGCGGCCGTCGCCAGGGTGCGTCCCGATTCGGCAACTCCCGTAAGGGCGTCGAGGTGCTGGCCGACCACCGGCAATAACCGGCCCGGCTTGGCCCACGGCGCGGTCAGCCGGTTGGCCGCCCGGTTGAACGACGCGGTCGCCGCATCGAACTGGCTGCCGGCCGCGCTGGCCTGGCCGCTACGCAGGGCCTCGAGGCCCGAACGCGACGAATCGACCCCACCCTGCAGCGGTCTCCGGGCGGTAAGCGCGGCCAGTCCCGCCCCGGCCAGGGCCAGCACCACAACGACGGCGAACCCCAGCCCGATTCGGCGGGTGCGCCGGCGCATCAGCCGATTGCTCCGGTCATAGGCCGACCAGAGCACCGGGGCCATGGCCACCGCGGCGATCAGCGACGGCAGGCCGTGGAACCCCATTTCGGGAAGCCGCAGCAGCGCCTGCATCGACAGCGCCCCGACGGCCGCTCCGAGCAGGCGAGGTCGGAGGCGGGTGAAGGCAGCGACGAAGGCCAACGCCAGGGCGGCGAGCCCGGCCACGATCCACACCGTGCCGATCGCCGCCGCGGCCACTACTCCGGCCAACCAGAACCAGGGCCACCGGCGCGACCGCGATGCAGCCAGCGTCACCAA
>JAYUBX010000456.1:0-8185 GCA_043740665.1 Candidatus Neomicrothrix sp. | reverse complement strand
GCCGATGCCGACGCCGATCGTCTCGTGCGGTCCGAGGCGATGGCTGACCAGGCGGTACCGCTGGCCACCCAGCGCGAATTTCGGGCGCAGGGCCACCTGCGGATCGAGCCACTCTGGAGCGATGTCTTCGCCACCGTGTTGGCCGACGAGGCCCGAGCCGCGTTCGCCGAGGCCGCGCCGCCTGCGGTGGGACCCCGCACGCCGGTCACGGCCGAGCGCACCGGCCTGCGTCGCGTGCCGGTTGCCGGCGGACCGGTCCTGCTCGCGCTGCATGGCGCGCTCGCCAAGCTGGCCCGCACCCTGTCGGGTCAGATGCTGACCCCGTCGTTCGCGACCCGTCGCACCGATTTCCCCGACGGGGGACCGGGCGGCGGGTGACGCGACCCCGGCTACCTGTCCGTGGCCTGGGTTCGATCATCTCGACCCGGTGCTGCTTGGCGATCCGGGTGCGGCCGACGCCGTCATGCGGCAGGCGCCGGCCGCCCATGTCGACCGGCACGGCGGGTTCGTGGCCCTGACCCGATACGACGATGTCGTCGCCGCGGCTCGGGCCGCCGACGAGTACTCGAGCCGATCGGTCTCGATTCCCGCCAGGCGCGATCGCTTCACCCCGATCACCCTCGACGGCACCGAGCACGCCGTCGCTCGCGCCGTGCTCGCCCCCTTCTTCTCGCCCCGCCAGGTCAAGGCACGCGAGCTACAGATCCAGTCGACAACCAATGCTCTGCTCGATCGCCTGGCACCGCGCGGCGAGGCCGACATCTCGGTCGAACTCACCCGTGTGGTTCCGACGGTCACGCTGCTGCAGCTGATCGGCGTGCCCGCCGCCGACATCGACCGGGTGGCCGGGTGGACCGACACCCTGATCTTCGATGAGCACGCCACCGCTGAGTCGGGTGGCGCTGCGGCTCGCGCCCTGCAGCGATACCTCTACGACCTGGTCGGCGCGCGCTCGATCACCGCTGGCCTGACTGACCCGACCGACTCGACCGACTTGTCGGATCTAATCGACGGGCTGCTGGCCCACCGAGCCGGGCGCCAGGCGGTCGACATCGACGACGCGGTGAACATGGTGACCACCCTGTTGTTTGGGGGTCTGGGCCCGACCACGTTTTTGATGAACGGGGCCCTGCATCGCATCGCCACCGACCCCGACCTGCCTCGGCGATTGCTGGCCGACCCGGACCTGCTCACCACGGCCACCGAGGAGTTCCTGCGGTTGGTGTCACCGGTCGCATCGATCGGCCGGGTAGCGGCCGGCGCCGACCACCCACTCGGCTCCGACGTCTGCCCCGGCGATCAGGTGCTGCTGGTGTGGGCCGCCGCCAACCGCGACGACGACCAGTTTGCCGACGCCGAGTCGTTCGTCGCCGACCGCACTCCCAACCGTCACCTGGCCTTCGGCGCGGGGGTGCACCGGTGCCTGGGCACCCATCTCGCCCGTCTGCAGTTCCGCATCGTGGTGGCCGCGGTGCTGCGGCGATTGCCCGACGACGCGGTGAGCGATCAGGCCGCGGTCGGTCGACTCACCGGCCACATGGGAGGCATCCACCGGCTGCCAGTCCAGTTCACGCCGACGAATTGATCAGCCGATTGATCAGGCGGTCGTCGACCCGGCGATCCGGTAGATCGTGCCGGTCGTCCAGTCGCCGACGAACACGCTTCCGTCGGGAGCCGTGAGTACCGGCACCGGATTCGTGAACCCGGTCAGGAACGGATGCACGGTGCCGGTGTAGGTCGACCCATCGATCGTGAGGGCCACACGCTTCACCGCGCCGCCGGCCCACTCGGCCACCAACGCCGAGTTGCCGACGGTGGTCCCCAGTTGACCGGTCACGATGCCGACCCCGCCAACGGCCGCGTGCTGGTCGAGCACGGCCACCGGCTGGGGCTGGTCGGCGCAACCGGTGCCGCTCTGGCCGTAGCAATCGGGGAAGCCCCAGTTCTGGCCCTGGGTCACCTCGGCCAGCCAATCGCCGGGGGTCTCTTCGCCGAGGTCATCCCGCTGGTTCATCGAGACCAACAGGTTCGACGTGCCGGGGTAATAGGTCAGGCCGACCGGCGCCCGGATGCCGCTGGCATAGGTCGTCAGGTCGGTGCCGTTGGGCCGGAACGACACGATGGCGGCCGACGACGTCGACGTCGGCGTGCAGTGATCGCACGGGGCCGAGATGCCCAGCAGCAGGTGGCCATCGGGACTCATGACCAGACCGTTGCTCTCGCCCACGCCCGCCGGCAGGGTCAGCACCGTGTGGTGATCGGCGAAGGCGGTGCCGTCGAAGCCGGTGTAGGCGTCGACTCGTTCCTTCGACGCGACGTAGAGCACGTCGTCGTGCCACACCAGGCCGAGCGCGGTGTGCAGGTCTTTCACGACCTTGACGGCGGCGGCACCCGATTGGGCCACGAGGTAGACGCCGTCCTGGCCGTTGTCGGTCGAGTCGGCGGTGGCGAGCCACAGCCGGCCGCTCGAGTCGACGGCGAACGCAGACACTTTGGTGGGACCCTGGGCGTAGACCGTCGCCGTCAGTCCTTTCGGTCCGCCGAGGCCGGCACCGATCGACACCAGTGCATCGGTCGAGCCCGTCGTGTCGCCACCACAGCTGGCGGCGAGCAGGACGATGGCCAGCAGCGCAGCCAGAACGGCGAGACGACGATTCATCGAGTGCGTCGAGTGCATCGAACAGGACCTTTCCGGCGAGCCGGGGATGAAGCGGGTGGACGCAACCCACCGGCCTGCACCCGGGTCAGAGTCGGGCGCAGGCCGGTGCGAGGATGGAGGAAAGACGAATAGGTATGGCAGGGCTAGACGCCGGTTTGGGACGACGTGCTCGCCCCCGACGGCGCCGCCGGGGTCGAGTCCGTGCCCATGTTCGGACAGTTCTTGCTGTCCGGCTTCGGGGTCGAACCCGAGGTGGCGGGTGCGGTGGTCGTCGGAGCAGTCGTCGATGGCGTGGTGCTGGTCTGGGCCATCGCGGCGGCTCCGCCACCCAGGAGAGCTCCCGTCAAGGCGAGCCCTCCAGCGGCGATTTTCATTCGGAGTTTCATGTGATCACCTCCCTTCGTTGAAGTCTTCCCCGAGCATGAAGGGCGAACGTTGCAACAGCCTGTGAACTCCCGCAGAGTCACCGACGGTCAGGGAAGCAGCAGCCGGCTGAGTCGGTGGCCGGCGACCCGCAGGCCGACGGCGCCCATGATCGCCAGGTAGGCCACGTTGATCAGCAGCCACGGACTCAACGTGCCGAAGAGCAGCGCTCGTTCGAGTTCGACGCCCTGGTAGAGCGGCGTGCCGCGGATCACCCACTGCAGCCCGGTCGGATAGCGGCTGAGCGGGAAGAACGTGCCCGAGAACAGGAACATCGGGATGATGGCCAGGTTCACGAAGTCGAAGTCGACGAAGGACCGCATGAAGGTGGTTGCGCCCAGGCCGGCACCAGCGAAGGCGAACCCGATCAGCACCGCCACCGGCACGCAGAGCAGGGCCCACCATGACGCGGTGATGCCCATCACGACCATGGTGGCCAGGAAGGCCGACGCGTAGGCGGTGGCCCGCAGCAACGACCAGAGCAACTCGCCGACGACGACGTCGGTCGGTCTCATCGGGGTGGCCAGCGTGGCCTCGTAGATGTGGAAGTACTTGAGCTTGATGAAGAAGTTGAAGGTCGAGTCGAAGACCGGCCCCATCATCGCCGAGGTGGCCAACAGGCCAGCGGCGACGAACGATCGATAGGGCACGACCTGGCCGGTGGACAGGGTGACGTCGCCGACGAGCGCGCCGACGCCGATGCCGATCGAGAAGAGGAAGAAGATCGGCTCGACCAGCACCGACACGAACACGAGCCACATGCCGCGCCAGGCGATCAGGTTGCGTTCGACCAGCCGCAGCGACGGCGAGATCGACGCACCGGGCAGCAGGCGGATCCACGTCGGCCGGCTCGGCGGGGCGGCCGGCAGCCCGTCGGCGCGCACGTCGGTGGTCATGTTGTCAACCGCCCGGTGAAGGCCCGGATGCCCCAGGCGAAGCCGAAGGCGATGTAGGCGCACAGCACCAGGATGTGTCCGCTGACCCCAGCCATGCCGGCCGGCCCGAGCGTGCCGGTGGTGGCGTCGCGACACAGTTCGACGCTGTGCCACAACGGCGAGATCCACGCCAGCGGCCGCAGCCACACTGGCAACTGGTCGAGGGGAAAGAACGTGGCCGAGAATAGGAACATCGGCAGGGTGAGGAACCGCAGAACCAACGGGAAGCGATGGTCAGTCTCCTGGGTCGCTGAGTAGGCCGCCAACGGGGCGGCGAGGGCGACGGCGCCGAGCACGGCGGCGGGGATCGCCAGCACGGCCCACGGCGACAACACGGCGCCGAGCAGGGTGGCCACAACCAGGAAGGCGGTGGCACCCACGGTCAGGCGCAGGCTGAGCCACACGATGATGCCGCTGTAGATCTCGGACGGTCGCATCGGTGAGCTGACCATGCCGTGGTAGAAGCCCATCCACTTGAACCCGGCCAGCACCGGCCACATGACCTCGCCGGTTGCCGTCTGCAGGGTGGTGGCGGCCATCAGACCCGGGGCGACGAACTCGAGGTAGGTGAGCCCGTCGATGGTGTGGCCGGCGGCCTCGATCATGCCGCCCAGGCCGATGCCCATGGCCACCAGGTAGAGCACTGGGCTCACGAATTGGGTGAACACCACCCCGCGCCACAGTCGCCGGTAGATCAGCGCTTCGCGCTCGACGACGTGGCCCACTCCCGACCAGAATCCAGACGGCAAGGCAGGTATGGGCGAGCTGAGCATCAGTACTCGATGAGGGTGCGGCCAGTGAGGATGAGGAAGACGTCTTCGAGGGTGCTGCGTCGCACCAGCACCGAAACCGGGTGCAGGCCGGCGGCCAACAGGTCGGCGACGATGGCGTCACCGTCGTCGGCGTAGACGAGCACTCGATCGGTCAGCGACTCGGTGCGGTGACCCTGGGCGCGAATCGACTCGAGGATCGGGTCGTCGGTGCCCGATTCGGTGTCGGCCAGCCGCAGTTCGATGACCTCGCGGGTGACGTGACGCTCGATCAGCGCAGCGGGCGATCCCTCGTCGACGATGCGACCGTTGTCCATGACCACCAGCCGGTCACACAGCCGCTCGGCCTCGTCCATGTAGTGGGTGGTCAGCACCTGGGTCACGCCTTCCTGCTTCAGCCGGTAGAGCCGTTCCCACACCAGGTGACGGGCCTGCGGGTCGAGTCCGGTGGTTGGTTCATCGAGCAGCAACAGGTCGGGTTCGTTCACCAGCGCCCGGGCGATGGTGAGGCGACGCTTCATGCCACCCGACAGCGGATCGACCTTGCTGTCGGCCCGATCGCCGAGCTGCACGAACTTGAGCAACTCGTGCACTCGGTCGCGTAGCACCGACCGGGGGATGCCGAAGTAGCGGCCGTAGATGATCAGGTTGTCGGCGACGCTGAGCTCGGTATCGAGGTTGTCTTCTTGGGGCACGACGCCGAGCCGAGCCCGAATGCGAGCACCGTCGGTGGCCGGGTCGGCGTCGAGCACCCGCAGCTCGCCGCCGGTGGCGGGCGACACGCAGGCGATCATGCGCATGGTCGAGCTCTTGCCGGCACCGTTGGGGCCGAGGAAACCGAAGACCTCGCCCGGCTGCACCTCGAAGTCGATGCCGTCGACCGCGGTGAAGTCGTCGAACCGTTTCGACAGCGAGCGAGCGCGGACGAGGGGGGCGGGATGAGACACGGGTGGTGACGCTAGCCACCTGATTGCCGTCGACCGAGAGGATTGCGCCGACTCGGCAGTTCGTCAGATCAGGTCGGATGCGTTGAGTAGGGAGGCGACCGAGACCTGGAGCTGATCCAACTCGGGGTGGTTTCCACCGCTGCGGTCGATGGCGCACAGGACGGATTGCACGATGGCTTCCTTGCGCACGAACGCCGCCGGCAGCCCGCTGCGGAGTGACAGCGCCGTGGCGATCGGGACCCCACCCAGTTCGAGACCGGCCAACACCGAGCGATGTTTTCGATACGTGTGCCGGATCCGCCATCACCCCGTCCTGCCCCAGAACCCGAGCAGCCCACTCTCCGTTGCCGGGTGTCTCAGAACGCCCGCTAGCCTCTTTCCCACGGTGTTCGATCCCTCGGCCACCACCCCGTTCGTGATCTTCGTGCACGACCGTTTCTCAAGGAGCGCAATGGAACATCCCCCGATGCTGCCGAACCTGGCCTCGACGGCCCTCGACCCGTCCCAGAACATGTTCCAGCTGCTGCTCAAGGAGCGCATCGTCTTCCTCGGCTCCGACGTCAACGACACGGTGGCCAACTACCTGACGGCCCAGATGCTCTACCTCGAGGGCGAAGACCCCGAGACCGACATCTGGCTGTACATCAACTCGCCGGGCGGCTCGGTCACGGCCGGCATGGCCATCTACGACACCATGCAGTTCATCCAGCCCGACGTGAACACCATCTGCATGGGCCTCGGGGCCTCGATGGGTCAGTTCCTGCTGTGTGCCGGGGCGCCCAACAAGCGCTTCTCGCTGCCCCACGCCCGCATCATGATGCATCAGCCGTCGGGCGGGCTTTCGGGTCAGGCTTCGGACATTGCCATCCAGGCCGAGCAGATGATCTACACCAAGCGGCTCATGGCCGAGAAGATCGCCGAGCACACCGGTCAGACGGTCGAGCAGATCGAACAGGACTCCGAGCGCGACCGCTGGTTCACGGCCGACCAGGCCAAGGAGTACGGCATCATCGACCACGTGATCGTCAAGCGGGGCGAGATCGTCTAACGCCCACCTGCGAGCCTGTCGGCTGATCCTGACCGCTCATCCGCCGGTCGGCGGCGTGGTGTCGTCGATCAGGTCGATGTTGCAAGTGACCTGGGTCCAGTAGCGCACTGTGTTGCCGGCGGTCACAACGTCAGCGTTCTCACCTTGCTGGGCGCGCACGGCCTCGGCCAAGGCGGCGTCGATCGCGCCCGGGTCGCGGCCGGCGGTGCCGATGGTGGTGTCGAGTCCGTCGGCATAGGCGACCAGCACCCGCACCGATGGAGCGATGTCGGCGGGTGCGACCTGTTCGGCGCGATGCAACTTGGTCGTCGCGGCGCGGATCTGTGATCCGTCACCCGACGCCAGGGCGTCGCTGAGGGCCGAGACGTCGCTGATGCGTCCGCAGAATGCGGTGCTCGAGCGCGTGGTGGCGTTGCGTCCGGCCAGCATCCACACGACCAGGGTCACGAGCAACACCAGGGCGACGACGGCGCTGGCCGCCCGCACGAGCAGGCGCCGGCGATGCTGCGGGTCGATCATGGATCCTCGGGGAGCGGGACGGGCAGAGGGCCCGCCGACCATACCCGCCTACGCTGGCACCCGATGGACAGCCCTCTGCTCCCCGATCCCCCCGCCGAACCGGACCCGATCAGCGCCGATGAACAAGCCGACGCGCCGGTCGACGAGCGATCCGACGAGCCGGCCGAGGGCATTGGCGACCTGCTCGAACTCGAGCCGACCCTGCTGGTCGCCGGCGGCGAGGCCTTGGCCCGCGACGCTGAAGGTCGGGTCGTGTTCGTTCGGGGGGCCCTGCCCGGCGAACGGGTGACCGCCCGGGTCACTGAACGCCGCAAGGAATGGGCGCGGGCCGAGGTCACGTCGGTGTTGACACCGTCGCCCGACCGGATCGAGCCGCCCTGCCCCTCGGTCGCGCTCGGCTGCGGAGGGTGCGATCTGCAACACGCTCGCCCCGAAGCCCAGCCGGCGCTCAAGGCGGCGATGGTGATCGACGCGCTGCGTCGACTCGGCGGCATCGAGAACCCGATCGTCGAACTGGGCCGGTCGCTGCCGGCCGTCGGTTTCCGCACCACGGTGCGCGCCGCCGTCGTCGAAGGCAAGGCCGGGCTGCGTCGTCACCACGCCCATGACGTCGTGTTTCCCGAGCACTGCATGGTCACCCACCCGCTGCTCGACGAGCTGCTGGTGTACGGCGACTTCGGCGAAGCCACCGAGGTCACCCTGCGGGTCGGTGCCGCGACCGGCGAGCGGATGGCCGTGCTGGCCCCAGCGGCCGACGGAGCAGTCCTCGCTCGCGACGTGCTGGTGGTCGGCACCAAGGCGCTGAAGGCCGGCCGTCGGGCTTGGATCCACGACGAGGTGGCCGGCCGGCGCTGGCGCATCTCGGCTCGTTCGTTCTTCCAGAC
>JAYUBX010000455.1:0-3130 GCA_043740665.1 Candidatus Neomicrothrix sp. | reverse complement strand
GGCGCGATGGTTGACGGCTACTGCTCCGACATGACACGGACAGTCATGGTCGGTGCCCCGACGCCGACCCAGCAACGGATGCTCGACGTCGTCACCGCGGCCCAGCAGGCTGGGGTCGACCGGGTGCGGGCGGGCGGCACCGTGGCCGAGGTCGACGGGGCGTGCCGAACGGTGATCGACGACGCCGGGTGGGGCGCCGCCTTCCTGCACGCCACCGGTCATGGCGTCGGCCTCGAGATCCATGAGGCACCGAGAGTGGCGGCAACGGCCGATGCTACGCTCGCCCGCGGTTTCGTCGTCACCGTCGAGCCCGGCGTGTACCTGCCCGACCACGGCGGGGTCCGTGTCGAGGACACCGTCGTCGTCACCGACGACGGGTGCCGACCGCTCACCCTTACTCCCAAGACCACCCCGGTCTGAGTTCTCCACCTCCCTGGAAGCCTGATTCCCCATGACCATGATCTCCACCAGCGATTTCAAGAACGGCATGTGCCTGCTGCTCGACGAGGGACTCTTCCAGGTGGTCGAGTTCCAGCACGTCAAGCCGGGCAAGGGCGGGGCGTTCGTGCGCACGACCCTCAAGAACGCTCGCAACGGGGCCGTGGTCGAGCGCACCTTCCGGGCCGGTGAGAAGGTCGATCGGGTCATGATCGACAAGCGCGAGATGCAGTTCTTGTACCGCGAGGGTGACGACTACGTCTTCATGGACAACGTGTCCTACGACCAGATGAACGTCGGCCCGTCGGCTTTGGGTGATTCGACGAACTACATCGTCGAGGGTGCGGCCGCGGTGCTGCAGATGTACGAGGACGAGATCATCGGGGTCGATCTGCCCGCCGCCGTCGAGCTCAACATCGCCGAGACCGAGCCCGGTGTGCAGGGCGACCGGGTGTCGGGGGCCCGCAAGCCGGCCACGCTCGAGACCGGTCTGGTCGTGCAGGTGCCGTTGTTCGTCGAGCCGGGGGACCGCATCAAGGTCGATACCCGTACCGGCGACTACCTCACCCGGGCGTGACCGATCCCGACCAGGCTCCTTATCGGGGCGGAGTCGGCAGTCGCCGGGAGGCCCGTGAACGGGCGCTGGGACTGCTCTACGAAGCCGAGTCCAAGTCGATGACCCCGGCCGAGGTCATCGACGCCCTGCCCGTGGCGCCCGAGCCGTTCGCCGCCGAACTGATCATCGGGGTCGGTGATCACCTCGACGAGGTCGATGCCACCATCCGGGCCTACGCCAAGGGCTGGTCGCTCGAGCGCATGCCGAGCCTCGACCGCGCCCTGCTGCGCATCGGGGTCTACGAGCTGATGTGGACCCCCGACGTACCGACCGGCGCGGTGATTTCCGAAGCGGTCGAGTTGGCCAAGACGTTCAGCACCGACGACTCGGGCAAGTTCGTCAACGGCATGCTGTCCGCCGTCGCCGCCGACGTCCGACCCTGATCGTTCGGGCCCCCTCCGCCCGAACCCCGCCTCAACCCGAACCTTCCCTGAAAATGCGCACCCTGGTGCGCAAAAACGCACAAGGTTGCGAGGTTGGGGGATTATCGCTGCGCGGAGAATCTGGTAGGGTCCCGATCTGACCGTGAAGCGGGTTCTGTGAGACCCGCACGGACAGGAAGGTAGAGTCGAGATGGCCGAACGTGAGCGCCGCATCACGCCCCCGTACGGGGGCGTTTTTCATGCCCGCAGCCTGGTGCTGAGCCCCGACGACATTCAGCGGGCCGTGTGGCGGATGGCCCATGAGATCATCGAACGCAACCACGGTCTCGACAACGTGGTGCTCATCGGCTTGCAAACCGGAGGGGTGCCTCTGGCGGGCCTGCTGGGCGACGATCTGCGCCAGATCGAAGACGTCGACCTGCCGGTCGGCACCCTCGACGTCGCGTTCTACCGAGACGACATCGGTCTGCGACCGGTGCTGCCCGAGGCCGTCACCGACATCCCGTTCGATCTGGCCGGCAAGGTCGTGGTCCTGGTCGACGACGTGCTCTTCACCGGCCGTACCATTCGTGCCGCCCTCGATGCCCTCACCGACTTCGGCCGGCCCCGTTCGGTGCAGCTGGCGGTGATGGTCGATCGGGGTCACCGTGAGCTGCCGATCCGGCCTGACTACGTCGGCAAGAACCTGCCCACCCGGCGCGACGAGGTGGTCAACGTCGGACCCATGGGTGTCGAGTTGGGGGAGACGCGCAAGTGAGGCATCTGCTCTCGATCGACGACCTCGGAGCCGACGGCATCGAGGAGATCCTCGACCTGACCGACAGCTTCGTCGAGGTGAGCAGTCGGGCGATCCCGAAGGTGCCGGCGCTGCGGGGCAAGACGGTGGTGTCGCTGTTCTACGAGGATTCGACCCGTACCCGCCTGAGCTTCGAGACCGCGGCCAAACGCTTGGGTGCCGACACCATGACCTTCAGCGTGAGCACCTCGTCGGTGAAGAAGGGCGAGTCCGTCCGCGACACCGTGCTGACCATCGAGGCCATGGGTGTCGATGCCATCGTCGTGCGCCACGCGTCGGCCGGGGTGCCGGCCCAGGTCGCCGGATGGGGCACATCGGCGGTCATCAACGCCGGCGACGGCTGGCACGAGCATCCGACCCAGGCCCTGCTCGACTGCTACACGATCCGTCAGCGGCTCGGTTCGCTGGCCGGCCGTCGCATCGCCATCATCGGCGACATCAAGCACAGCCGGGTGGCTCGCTCGAACGTGCTGGCCTTCGCCGCCCTCGGGGCCGAGGTCACGCTGGTGGCCCCGCCGACCCTGTTGCCGCCCGACGTCGGGGGTTGGCCGGTCGCGGTGAGCCACGATCTCGACGCGGTGGTGCCGACGTGCGACGTGGCCTATCTGCTGCGCATGCAACAGGAGCGCATGACCGAAGCGCTGGTGCCCACCCTGCGCGAGTACACCGCCGAGTTCGGCCTGACGTCGGCTCGGGCCGACCGGCTGCCCGACGCGGCGATCGTCATGCATCCGGGCCCCATGAATCGGGGTGTCGAGATCGCCGGCGAGGTGGCCGACCGGGCCGAAGCGACCATGGTCGAGCAGGTACGCAACGGGGTATCGGTGCGCATGGCCGTGCTGTTCCTGCTGCTCGGATCAGGGTCCGAGATGTTCGGGACCCGGTCGGCGGCACCCG
>JAYUBX010000454.1:0-2978 GCA_043740665.1 Candidatus Neomicrothrix sp. | reverse complement strand
CGGTAGATGTCGTAGAGGTCGGTGCTGCGCTTGGGGCTGTTGCGCTCGGGTCGGGTCTGCAGTGCGTGGATCTTGGTGCCGATCAGTCCGGCCGGCGTGGCGAGTGGGAAGGACGCCGACGGTGCGTCGGTCCCGGTTCCGGCGACCACTGTGGCGATTGTCGCGGACTCGAGCGCGTACCGATGGCCGGCTACGAACAGTCGATCTGGTCCGTCGATGCCGTCGAGGTCGTCGGAGGTGATTGCCTGGGTGTCGATGACGTCGACCTTCACGCCGTCGACGGTGACCTCGCCTGAGTCGGGGTCTCGAGAGCCGACGGTTGCCGTGATGCGTTGAATGGCGGTAGGGCTGGTGGTCTGGACGAGGGTGTCGACGTCACCAGTGGCGCGGTGTGCCTGGGCCAGGCGACAGGAGACGGCAAGGCCTCCAATCACCGCGTAGGGACCCATCCGCACAGACGAGAGCTTCGCCACGACCTGCACGAGGCGACTGGTGGCGGACCCATCCCCACCAGCGAGCACGACTACCTCGGGCCGGGCCGGGTGGTTACCAGACACGTGGCGCTCCTGGAGGGCTGAACGTGTCGAGCAGCTCGAGGCCGCGGGCCTTGTCGATGGCGAGGTCCAGCGCAACGAAGAGCGCCTGGGCCACCGGGAGCCCTGCCGTCATGAGCTCTGATGGCTCCAAGCACACCAGCGGGGTCGGTGCCACGGCGACCGTCGCGGCGCGTTGCTCGATGGTCTGCGGCGGTGGGCCTGCTGTCGCCCGTCGCAGGATGGCCCGATCCGGGACGTAGAGGTCGGGTGGGTAGTCGACTGTGGCGACGACGTCCGCGCCCCATGCGAGTGCCGCGAGAGGGCCGGCGACGGTTGCCGAACCGGGGTGCGGCAGCATCGCGATGGGCACCCGATGCGGCTTCCACTCATCGACGACCGCCCAGAAGAGCTCGGGCACCAAGGGAGTGCCGTCAGGACGAACGAGCGCTAGGTCGCGCAGCTTCTTGCCGGCGGCGCTGATGGTCGGCGCCGAGAAGCCGGCCCGTCGGGCGACCTCGCGGAGCGACGGCGGATCATCAGGTCGTAGCAGCAGCGCGCACGCCAGGCTCATCCCACCGCGACCGGTCAGGGGAGATGGGAGCGGCTCGTTCATCCGATGCACGATCGACTTGACCGGTACGTCAAGCATCAAGCCCGGAGCTCGCATCGCGAGGCGGCCGCGTCGGTCGAAGTACCCCCAGCCTCGATCAGCCAGCACGTTGCGCGCCTCGGCCGAGATCTGATCAGCGACCACCACTCCCACCGTGGTCGCCCCGAGATGCGGGTCGAGACGAGCCGCCCGATCCGGGCTCAGCACGCTGAATGCCTTCACCTCGACCTTCACCTCATGACCGTCCGTTCGAGCGACCAGGTCGTAGCCCCGGTCGCTCGGCGAGGAGCGTTGAACGTCGAAGCCGAGACCGGACAAGACCTCGATGAGGTCCTGTGCTGCTTCGGCTCCCAGCGCGGCAGCGGGGGTTCGAGGCGTCATACGGCGAAGGATAGGACTGTTAGGTGTTAGGTAGCAACCTGTTACATAACGGAGGAAGGGACGTAGGTGATGAGATGGACGGCCCTCTCGCTCAGGTGTCGTAGAACTGATGGGAATCGAACCCACGATCCCCTGCTTGCAAAGCAGCACGAAGCATGTCCCAGCAGATTCGGAGCGTGCCGATCTCGATCGGTTCGTGCCATCGTTTCCGGCGTGAATGAGCAGGTCAGCAGGGGTCGATGGTCCGATCCGTGTCGTTGAGTGCGAGCCAGATACAGGCGAAGACCCGACTCGGATCCCCTGTTTCATCCGGCCCGTCGTGGCGACATCCCCATGGTGCTGTCCGAGGAAGAGTTCAGCGACGCGTTCCCCGGCGAGGGTGAGTTCGGCGAGTTCAAGCAGGGCGTGTCCGTGAACCGGGTCCAGGAGGCGGCGGTGGCGTTCTCGAACGCCGACGGGGGTGTCCTCATCGCCGGCGTCGCTTCGAGGCCTTCGAGCTGACGCCGACAGATGTCGAGCTCGCCGACGCTGACATCGAGCTCCTCGAACGGCTCCGTCGCGCATACAGCTGGGACCCCGATGGCGATCTCGGCCCCAGCCTCGACGACGCTGGGTTCGTCACCACAGAAGATGGCCGCCTCGTGCTCACCGTCGCCGGTTCGCTGCTGCTTCTTCCCGATCCGGCGAACGCCGGAGCGCGTCCCTACATCGACATCCGTCGCTACTCCGGCGACGATCCCGATCCCGACAAGCTATGGGAAGTACGAGGCCCGATCGACCACCAGGTCGAGCAGGCGACAGCCGACCTCCTCGGCGAGCTCGGCTCGATCAGCGCGATCGTTGGAATGCAACGCGTGGAGATGCCCAAGCTGCCCCCGCGCGTGATCAGAGAGTCGATCGCCAACGCGGTCGCCCACCGCTCATACGGGCATGCCGGATCGGCGATCCGGGTCGAGGTTCGCTCGACCAGTCTCACGATCACCTCGCCGGGCGGCCTTCCCGAGCCGGTCACGGTCGAGAACATCCGGTTCCAACAAGCAGCTCGAAACGATCGACTCCTTGGCGCGCTGCGCCGCATGGGGCTCGCTGAGGATCTCGGCAAGGGCATCGACCGCATCGAAGACGACATAGCCGCCGAGCTGCTCCGGCCGCCGGAGTTCGAGGACGACGGCACGTTCTTCACCGTTCGGCTCCGACTCGGCGGTGCAGTGACTCCTCGCGAACGAGCATGGGTGCGTGGACTGATCCATGACGGTCGCCTCGATGCCCGTGCCGCCGTCTTGGTCGTCGCGGTCGCACGAGAGGGATCGATCGGCAACAGCGAAGTTCGCACCCTGCTCGACGTCGACAGCGTGGAAGCGAGGACCATCTTGCAGACACTGGTCGGCGAGGGCGTTCTGATTCGCCAAGGCGAGCGAGGCGGCGCCCAGTACCTCGTCGCACCTGACCTG
>JAYUBX010000453.1:0-3727 GCA_043740665.1 Candidatus Neomicrothrix sp. | reverse complement strand
ATTTCAACCATTCTTCTTTCGATTACATTCCCGACGACCCAGATCACCGTGCGAGAATCTGCTCATGACGTCGCTCCCCCTCGGCTTCCACTGCCATGTCGGTTCGATCGGTATCAAGGACAACACCGACGACTTTCTGGTACTGGCCGCCGATCGACCCGTCCCCGCCGCCGCGGTGTTCACCCGCAGCCGGTTCGCCGGGGCCAGCGTCGCCATCAGTCGGGACCATGTCGCCGACGGCCGGCTCCAAGCCTTCGCCGTGATCGCCAAGAACGCCAACGTGGCCACCGGAGCCCTGGGCCGCGCCGATGCCGACGAGGTCGTCGCCGCCGTCGCCGCCGCCGTCGGCTCTCCCTCGGCCGAGATTCTGATCGCCTCGACCGGCGTCATCGGGCGGCGCTATCCGATGGACCGCATCCGCGCCCACCTCGACTCCCTGCATGCGCCGTTCACCGGCACCGAGGCCGAGCCGGCGGCCCACGCCATGATGACGACCGACACCGTGGCCAAGGTGGCGTCAGCCACCATGGCCACCCTCGATGGAAATCAGGCCTCGATCGTGGGTATCGCCAAAGGCGTTGGCATGATCGAGCCCGACATGGCCACCCTGATCACCCTGCTGTGCACCGATGCCGAAGTGCCGACCGAGTCGCTCGACCCCATCTTCCGGCGGGTGATCGATCGCACCTTCAATGCGCTCAGCATCGATACCGACACGTCGACCAGTGACACCGCCGCCATCATGGCCAGCGGCGACGCCGGCCGAGTCGACCTGATCGAGTTCGAGCAGGCGCTCTACCGGGTGGCCCTGTCGCTCACCCGCCAGACCGCCCGAGACGGCGAAGGGGCAACCACCCTGATCGAGGTGCGCGTCGACGGCGCCCGCGACGATGCCCAGGCCCGGCGAGTCGCCAAGGCGATCGTCAACTCGCCGCTGGTCAAGACCGCCGTACACGGTGCCGACCCCAACTGGGGTCGGGTGGCGATGGCCATCGGCAAGTGTTCCGACGATGTCGACATCGACCAGGAGCGCGTGGTGATCCGGTTCGGCGACACCGAGGTGTACCCCCACCTGCTCGACAATGTGGCCTTGGCCGCACTCAGCACCTATCTCCAGGCTGACGAGGTCATGATCCACGCGAGTCTGGCCATCGGTGACGGCGCCTTCACGGCCTACGGCTGTGACCTCACCGACGGCTACGTGCGCATCAACGCGGACTACACCACGTGACCACGAAGCCGACCGCCTCGGCCGACGTCGTGATCGTGGGCGCGGGCCTGGCCGGGTTGTCGGCCGCGCTCGAGGTCATCGAACGGGGTCAGGTGCCGTTGGTGCTCGAGGCGTCCGATGCCCCCGGGGGCAGGGTGCGCACCGACGAGGTCGACGGATTCCTGCTCGATCGCGGCTTTCAGATCCTGCTCACCGCCTATCCCGAGGCCAAACGGCTGCTCGACTACGGCGCCCTCGATCTGGCCCTGTTCGCGCCGGGAGCGGTGGTGCAGATCGGCGGTCGAGGCCACCGCGTGGCCGATCCGTTCCGTCGGCCCAGCGACCTGTGGGCCACGGCCCGAGCCCCGGTCGGCAGTCTGGTCGACAAGGTGCGGCTGCTCGACCTGCGCCGGCGAGTGAGCCGAGGTGGCGTCGAGGAACTCTTCCTGCGCCCCGATACGACCGCCCGTGCCCGGTTGGTCGAGCTCGGGTTCTCGTCGTCGATGATCGAGCGGTTCTTCCGTCCGCTGTTCGCCGGCATCACCCTGGATCCGGACCTCGCCGGCTCGAGCCGTCAGCTCGAGTTCGTGTTCCGCATGCTCTCAGCCGGAGATGCCGCCGTACCGGCAACCGGCATGGGGGCTATCCCCGGCCAGTTGGCCGGTCGCCTACCAGCCGAGTCGTTGCGACTCGGGGTGACGGTCAGTTCCGTCGACCGTGACCATGTCATCACGGCCGATGGTGAGCAGATCGCGGCGCGGTCGGTGGTGCTCGCCACTGATGTCACGACCGCGGCAGTGCTCACGACATCCGCCGGATCAACCGGATCAACCGGATCAACGGGCATCATCGATCGGGGCTGGAACGGCGTGACCAGCGTATGGTTCGCGGCGGACGCGGCCCCGACCGACAGCACGGCGATCCTGCTCGATGGCGACGGCCGTGGCCCCGCCGTCGATGTCGCCGTGATGAGCAACATCAGTCCCCGCTACGCCCCGCCCGGCCGGGCCCTGATCGTGGCCTCGGCCCTTTCGCTCGACGAGGACGTGTCCGATGCGGTCCGTCGACAGCTGCGGGGATGGTTCGGGTCGGCCGTCGATCAGTGGCAGATGCTGCGCACCGACCGGATCGTCCACGCCCAGCCCCGTCAACTTCCCGGCTACGACCCGACCCCGCCCGCGGTGCTGGCGTCGGGTGTGTTCGTCGCCGGCGATCATCGCCACGACCCGTCGATCAACGGCGCGCTGGCGTCCGGACGCCGGGCCGGGCGGGCCGCCGTGATCGCCCTGACCGAAATCCGCTAGCGGGCCGACGGCTGGACCGTATCGTCGGTCGCCAATCTTCGCGATGTGTAGTGTCTGATCCGAGGTTGAGGGTCAAGCAAGGGGACGCGGGTTGACCGAAGAAGCGACGGACGACGTCCAATTGATCGACGTTGGCAAGCGATTCGGTTCCGTGATCGCCATCGCGCGAGTGAATCTCTCGGTCGAGGCCGGCGAGTTCTTTTCGTTCCTCGGCCCCTCAGGCTCCGGGAAAACCACGTGTTTGCGGATGATTGCGGGTTTCGAACAACCGTCCGAAGGTCGGGTTCTGCTGCAGGGTCGTGACGTCGCCGGCCTGCCTCCGTACGACCGCGACGTGAATACGGTGTTCCAGGATTACGCCCTGTTCCCTCACCTGACGGTGGGTGAAAACGTCGAGTACGGCCTCAAGGTCAAACGGGTGGGTCGTTCCGACCGACGAGCGCGAGCCGCCGACGCTCTCGACCTGGTGCGCCTCGAAGGGTTCGGCGGCCGACGAATCACCCAGATGTCCGGCGGCCAACGTCAGCGGGTGGCCTTGGCCCGCGCGCTGGTCAACCGCCCGAAGGTCTTGTTGCTGGATGAGCCTCTCGGTGCCCTCGACCTCAAGCTCCGCGAGGAGATGCAGGTCGAACTGAAGCGCATTCAAACCGAGGTCGGGATCACGTTCATCTATGTCACCCATGACCAGGACGAAGCCCTGGCGATGAGCGATCGCCTGGCCGTTTTCTCCAACGGCCGACTCGAACAGATCGGGCGCCCGGCCGAGGTCTACGAGCATCCGGCGTCGGCCTTCGTAGCCGGATTCGTCGGAACGTCCAATGTCATCGAAGGAGACCTGGCGGTCCGGCTGCGGGGCTCGCCCGACCCCTTCACCGTGCGGCCAGAAAAGATCTGCATGGTCGGTGCCGACTCGTCTCCCCCCGTCGATGCCGACGAGATCCGGGCCACCGGCCGAGTTCGCGCCGCGCTCTATCTCGGCGAACGAACCCGCTTCACGATCGATCTCGATGGCGGAGGCGAACTCGTCGCCGTCGAGCAAAACCGCACGGCGTCTGATTCGGACTTGCCGACCAAGCAGGGCAGGGCCGTCCGGCTGGCGTGGAGCCGTCAGTTCGACCAAGTACTTCCGACCACCCTATTGACCGATCCCGAGGGGGATGTATGACCACCACGACAAGCGCGCCAAGCCACCGCACCGACCGGCGGACAAGGA
>JAYUBX010000452.1:0-4243 GCA_043740665.1 Candidatus Neomicrothrix sp. | reverse complement strand
GGCGAAGGCGAAGTCGGTGAGACCGGTGCGGATCCAGCCCGGCGAGACGCAGTTGACCCGTACCCCGTCGGGCCCGTATTCGAGGGCGCCGCTCATGGTGAGGGCGATCACGCCGGCTTTGGCCGCGGCGTAGGGCGCCTCACCCCGGGTCGGCCGCAGCCCGCTGACCGATGCCATGTTGACGATGCTGGGGCCCGCATCGGGGCCCGCCGCCCGCAGGTGCGGGATGGCAGCGCGGATGCCGTTGAAGGTGCCGGTGAGGTTGACGTCGACCAGCAGGTGCCATTCCTTGTCGGAGTACTGCTCGAGCGGCTTGAGCGAGCCCACCCCGGCGTTGTTGAACAACGTCGTCAGGCCGCCCATCGCCGTGGCCGCCGCATCGACTGCAGCCGTGACCTCATCGCCCTTCGACACGTTGACGCCGAAGGCGAGGCCACCGATCTCGTCGGCCACCACCCGCGCCGCGTCGAGGTTGCGGTCGAGCACCGCCACCTGCGCGCCGGCCGCGGCCAGCCGTCGGGCGGCCGCCGCACCGATGCCACTGGCTCCACCGGTGACGATCGCCCGTTTGCCGTCGAGCAGCCGGCCTTCGAACAACGGGGCGTCGGTCGAGCTGCTCACGTGGCCAGCACTCCCCCGTCGACGGCCATGGCGTGACCGGTGACGAACCCGGCGGCGTCGCTGCACAGCCACACGATGGCTTCGGCGATCTCGGCCGGCGTGCCCAGCCGGCCGATGGGCGTGACCTTGCCCATGCCCTGCAGTGCGTCCTGATCGCCGTCGACGAACCCTTCGAGCATCGGCGTGTGCACGTTGCCGGGGCAGACCGCGTTCACCCGGATGCCCTGACGGGCGTACTCGAGCGCCACCGCTTTGGTGAGTCCGACGACCCCATGCTTGCTGGCCACGTAGGCCGGCAGGTGGGCGAAGCCCATGAGCCCGGCGGCCGACGCCACATTGACGATGGCGCCGCGGCCGACGTCGAGGATCGCCGGGATCTCGGCCTGCAGGCACAGGAACGTGCCGGTGAGGTTGACGTCGAGCGTGCGCTGCCAATCGTCGAGCCGCTGATCGTGGAACGGCTTGTAGGTGCCGGGCATACCGGCGTTGTTCACGGCCACGTCGAGGCGCCCGAACTCTTCCTCGACTGCCGCCACCATGGCCGTCACCTGCTCGGGCACAGCCACGTCGGTGCGCACGAACCGAGCCTGGCCACCCGCGGCGGTGATGGCCGCCACGACCAGGTCGCCGTGGGTCTCGTCGCGGTCAGCCACCATGACCGACGCGCCAAGGCGCGAGAAGGCCTCGGCCGTGGCCCGACCAATGCCCGAGGCGCCGCCGGTGACCAGCGCGACGCGACCGTCGAATCGCAAGCTGGCCCCCGCGTCAGTCGCCGAGCTGGTCGGCGTCATGCGAGATCGTCCGGCAAGGTCGGGCCGTCGATGGTCACCATCGGTTCCTCCGTCATCATCCAGACCAGGCTGTCCTTGTCGAGAAAAAGGGCTTCGTCGGGCAGGATCAGCTGCTCGTAGGTGGGCTCGGCGCAGAACGCCTGGAACGCTTCGACCGACTCGAGCCACTGGATCGTGACCCCGTCGTAGCCGGGCGAACCACTCCAGCCTTTCACGGGCAGTCGCCGGTGCTGCTCGTAGCGGACGATGTGGCGGGCCAACTCGGGCGTCGACCGGATCAAGGGGCCGTGATGGCCCTCCCAGTGTTCGTAAAACTCGTCGCGCGTCATGCCGTCACGGCGTTTGAGGAAGGCCACCAGCTTCACCATCAGCGCGTCGCCATCAGTTCAGGTACTCGCCGCAGTTCACCGGCAGGCTCTGCCCGGTGACCGCCTTGGCCAGAGGCGACGCGAAGAACACGACCGCACCCGAGATCTCGGCCGACGACGGCAGATACTTCAGGCAGTTCTTGTCGGCGAACTCGTCGTACACGACCTGGAAATCGACGCCGCGTTCCTCGGCCAGGTGGTTGATGTACCACTCGACCGACTTGCCCCAGATGTAGCTGGGGTGGATGCCGTTGACCCGCACGCCGTCACGACCGAGCTCGCGGGCCAGGGTCTTGGTGGCGGTCGCCAGCGCCGCCTTCGATGCCGAATAGGCACCGAAGGTCTCGTCCATCACCTGGCCGCTCTGGCTGTTGATCATGATGATGCGGCTGTCGTCCTGCTCCTTGAGATAGGGGATGACGGCCTGCGTCAGCTGCAGGGTGCCGAACAGGTTGACCTCCATGGTCGACCGCCAGTTGTCCAGGTCGGCATCCTCGAACCGCTCATAGTTGCCATCGGTGAAGGCGTTGTTCACCAGGATGTCGACCCGACCCAGCTCCTCTCGCGCCGTTTGGGCCAGCCGCTCGCACTGATCACGATCGGTGATGTCGGTCTGCACCCACACCGCTCGGCGACCGAGGGCCTCGACCTCGGCGGCCACCTTGATCAGGCCGCGGTCACGCCGGGCGCCCATGGCGATGTCGGCACCCTCGCGGGCCAGGGCCAGGGCGATGTCTCGGCCCATGCCGGGTCCGATGCCCGACACGATGGCGACTTTTCCTTCCAGCAACAAGGGATGCTCCGTCTCTCAGGAATTCACGAATTCAGGACTGCAGGTGCGGTGCCACCTCGGCACCGAACCGATCGATCTGATCGCACAGCTCGGCCGCCGAACGCGATCGAAACCGGATCTGGATCTGGTTGACCCCGATGGCCGAGTACCGCCGAAGCCGTTCGGCCATCGGCCCGGGATCGCCGGTGAGGTGCTGCGGACCGGTCTCGAACCAGGGGTCGCCCAGAAACAGGATCTCGGCATTGGCGCCGACGGCGAAGGGAAGGTCAGCCCGGCCGTTGGCCTCACGGCGCTCAGCGAGCCAGGCGATACCGCGGCGCATGCCGCCTTCGGGGGGTCCCTGCGGCAGCCAGCCGTCGCCCTTGTCGGCGGCGCGGCGCATGGCCGGCTTCGACGAGCCACCGACCCAGATCGGCGGCCCGCCGGCCTGCACGCCACGGGGCGCCAGACCGGCGTCGCCGACGTGGAACGACTCGGTGTCGACGGTCGGGTACTCGTCGGTGAAGGCGGCCCGCACCACGTCGATGCTCTCGTCCAGCGTCTTGCCCCGGCCGGCGAAGTCCAGCCCGAGCAGATCGAACTCGCGCTCGACGTGGCCCGCCCCGACCCCGAGGATCGCCCGCCCACCACTCAGCTCGTCGAGCGTCAGGAACGCCTTGGCCGCCACCAACGGATGGCGGTACGGCAACACGTAGACGTGACTCATCAGGTGGGTGCGCTCGGTGACGGCCGCCAGGTAACCGAGGGTGGCGATGGTGTCCCACCACGCCGTGTTCATCTTCTCGTCGAAGGGACGAGGAATCGCCACGTGGTCACACACGGCGACGTAGTAGAAGCCGCTGCGGTCAGCGGCCCGGGCGATGGCGACCAGCTCGGCCACCCCCGCGTCGGCCTCCCACGGTTCGGCGTAGATGGTGCTCTGCGACTGCACCGGCAGCTGCATGCCGTAGACCAGCGTCCCGGCCGGGATCGAGTCCGGCATTGCGTGTCCCCCTGCTCGTGGCGGCGCCCCATCCGGGCACCGGCTGGCACTTTAGAACACGTTCTAGTCCGGCGCCGCCAGTCCCCTTTGATTCTCTGGAGTCCAGAGCACCGTAGAGGTGCACGCCGCTCCAGAGAACGAGGTCCGGTACCGTGACCGTATGCCTTCGTTCGCCGCGGCTGTCGCCCTGGGCAGCGCCATGACCGACCCGGACAAGGCCGGCAGCGACAACGGCGTGCTGATCGTCGTGGTCGCCATTTTGGCCATCGTCGGGCTCTGCCTGTGGCTGTTCTTCCGGCGCGGGTCGATCAACCACCGCGCCGACGTCGACATGCCGATCGACGACCGGCCCCCGGCGACCTCAGGCGACGGGTCGGGGGACGAACCGGACCGTCCCGCCCTCTGACCGCTCGATCAGGCCGGCCCGTTCGGCGACCACCACCGCCGCAGGGTCAAAGCCGAGGGCCGCGAAGGCCTCGTCGGGATCGGTGTAGCGGACCTCGCTCATGCTGGTCGCTCGGATGTGGCGCACCACGAGGGCGCTGCCGTCATCGGCCGGTCGAGCATCGATCATCTCGGTGGCGGTGAACCGGCGCACGTAGATGCTCACCGCCCGCATGCCGTACACGCGGGCGACCTCGCAAAACGTGCGAACGTCGGCCGCGTCGAGATCGGTCGAGAGCACCGC
>JAYUBX010000451.1:0-6667 GCA_043740665.1 Candidatus Neomicrothrix sp. | reverse complement strand
GGGACTCGATCAGATCGACTCGCAGTACCAGCTCGACGACCAGCATCGAGTCACGCCGATCGACCATGCTGACGTGTGCCTGAACTACGACGTCGGCTGGTTCACCCAGCACGGCATCGTGGCGCCGACGTCGATGGACGATCTCACCCAGCCGGCCTACAAAGGGCTGCTGGTGGTCGAGAATCCGGCCACGTCGACCCCGGGTCTGGCCTTCATGTTGGCTTCGGTCGCCCACTTCGGCGACAACGGCTGGACGAACTACTGGAAGCAACTTCGGGCCAACGACGTGCAGGTCGTCGATGGGTGGGAGCAGGCCTACAACACGGCGTTCTCGGGCAGTGCCGGCAAGGGCGACAAGCCGATCGTGGTGTCGTACGCGACCAGTCCGCCGGCCGAGGTTCTGAATGCCAATCCGGCGCCGGCCACCGCGCCGACCGCGGTGGTGCCGGGCTCGTGCTTCCGTCAGATCGAGTTCGCCGGTGTGCTCACCGGCACCAAACGGGCGGCGGCGGCTCAGGTGTTCATCGACTTCCTGGTCGGCCGTCAGTTCCAGGAGGACATGCCCCTGCAGATGTACGTCGAACCGGTCAACGGCCAGGCGACCGAGCCGGAGGTGTTCACGAAGTACGTGGTGCGTCCGACCGACCTGCTGAGCCTCGACCCGGCCACCATCGGATCGAACCGTGACGGGTGGATCGACCAGTGGACCACGACCGTTCAACGGTGAGCCGTCGGCTCGCTCGCTGGCTGGCTGGCTGGGTGCCGGTAGCGGTGCCGCTGGCGTTCTTCGCGGCCTTCTTCGCGTATCCGGTGGGGGCGATCGTGGTGCGGGGTCTGCACCCTGACGGCCACTGGAACTTCGCTGCCTTCGGCCACGTGCTGGCCAGCCCGATCTATCAACGGGTCGCCTGGTTCACGGTCTGGCAGGCCGCGGCGTCGACCGTGGTCACCGTCGTGATCGGCTTGCCCCTGGCCGGCCTGTTCGCCCGGTTCGAGTTCCGCGGCAAGCGCGTGTTGTGGTCGCTGTTGTTGGTTCCGTTCGTGCTGCCGACGGTCGTCGTGGGTGCCGCGTTCCTGTCGTTGCTGGGCCCTCACGCCGCTCTGGGCATCAACCTGCAGGGCACGATTTGGCTGGTGCTGATCGCGCATGCCTTCTTCAACGTGGCGGTCGTGACGCGCACGGTCGGTGGCCTGTGGAGCCATCTCGATCCCGACCTCGAAGCCGCCGCCCGCACGCTGGGAGCGTCGCCGGTTCGGGCGTTTCGCCAGATCACCCTGCCCCTGCTGCGGCCCGCCATCGCCGCGTCAGCGTCGATCGTCTTCCTGTTCTGCTTCACCTCGTTCGGCATCATCTTGCTGCTGGGTGGGTCGCATGCCCGCACCCTCGAGGTCGAGATCTATGACCAGACCGCCCGCTTCTTGCACCTCGACCTGGCCGCGGTGCTGGCCGTGCTGCAGCTGGTCGGCGTGGCGACCGCCCTGATCATCTATTCCCGTCACCAGCGGCGCCGCGCCGTCGAACAATCGCTGCGTCCCCGGTCCGAGGTCGCTCACCGCCCGGTGACGCCGGGCGAGCGCACGTTCGTCACCGGCGCGCTGGCGGCGATGGCGCTCTTCCTGGGTCTGCCGCTGCTGGTGCTGATCTTGCGCAGCTTCTCGACCGGTGGCATGGGACTCCAAGCGTGGCGGGCCCTCGGTTCGACGCACAGGGGCAGCACCCTGTTCGTGTCGCCGCTCGACGCGGTGCGCAACTCGTTGGGCTTCGCCGCGACGGCGACCGTCATCGCCGTGGTGGTCGGCGGTCTGGCGGCGTGGGTCGTGGCCCGGCGACCGGGCCGAGGAGTCGTGTGGTTCGATGCCGCGCTCATGTTGCCCCTCGGCACCTCGGCGGTGACGGTGGGGTTCGGATTTCTGATCGCCCTCGACCGCCCGCCGCTCGACCTGCGGGGCTCGCTGTGGCTGGTGCCCATCGCTCAGGCGACGGTTGCGGTGCCCTTCGTGATCCGGACACTGGTTCCGGTGTTGCGATCGATCGACACCAACCTGCGCGAGGCTGCCGCCGTGCTCGGTGCTTCGCCCGGACAGGTGTGGCGCGAGGTCGATCTGCCGATCGTGTTTCGGGCGGTGTTGGTGAGCGCCGGATTCGCCTTCGCCATCTCGCTTGGCGAGTTCGGGGCGACGGTCTTCCTGGCTCGGGCCGATCATCCGACGGTGCCCATCGCGATCTATCGATTCCTTGGCCAGCCCGGCGCCTTGAACCTGGGCCAGGCCTACGCCCTGAGCGTGGTGCTGATGGCCCTGACCGCGGCCGCCATCCTGGTGGTCGACCGCCTGCGGGTCGGATCGTTGGGCGAGTTCTGATGCTGTCGATCGAGGGGGTGACCGTCGCCTACCCGGGTGCGACCGCACTGGCGGTCGACACGATCGACCTCGCCGTCGCCGAGGGCGAAGTGGTGGCGCTGCTGGGCCCCAGTGGGTGTGGCAAGTCGACGCTCCTGCGCGTCGTGGCCGGGCTCGTTCGACCGAGAGCGGGTCGTGTGGTGCTCGACGGTCGCGACGTGGCGTCGGTTCCGACCCACCAGCGGGGGATCGGTCTCATGTTTCAGGACTACGCCCTCTTCCCCCATCGCAACGTCGGCGGCAACGTCGAGTTCGGCCTGCGGATGCGCGGCGATGGGGCCGCGGCGCGGGCTCGTCGGGTCGCCGAGGTGCTCGAGCTGGTCGGTCTGGCGGGCTACGGCAAGCGGGCCGTCTCGACGTTGTCCGGCGGCGAGCGCCAACGGGTGGCCCTCGCCCGCGCCTTGGCCCCCGCGCCCCGGTTGCTCATGCTGGACGAGCCCCTGGGCGCCCTCGATCGCACGTTGCGCGATGAGTTGTTGGTCGAGCTGTCCAGCCTCTTCGCTCGGCTGGCCCTCACCGTCGTCTACGTCACCCACGATCAGAGCGAAGCGTTGGCCGTCGCCGATCGGGTGGTGATCATGCACGACGATGGCATCGCTCGTCAGGGTGCGCCGCGTGAGCTGTGGCAGAACCCCCAGTCGGCGTTCGTCGCCCGGTTCCTGGGGTTCACCAACCTGGTCGATGTCGACGTGGTCGACGGTCGGGTCGCGGCGCCGTGGGGCGAGGTCGAGCTCGGCTCACCAACCGGCCTTCGTGTCGAGGATGGACCGAGGGTGCTGTTGGTGCGGCCCGACGCCATCCGGCTGGTCGACGTCGAAAACGATGGCGTGGTTCGGGCGACCGTTCGCCGCGTCGCCTTTCGGGGGGATCGATCGGTCGTGCGCCTCGATCTGGAAGACGGCATCGGGCTCGATGCCGAACTTTCGACTGGGTCTGGATCGGGGGACGAGCCGCTGGTCGGATCCGAGGTGGCGGTGGCCATCGATGCCGCGGGCGTCCAACTGCTGGCACCCGTCGATGGTGGTGGAGCGATCGAATCGACCTAGCCCGGCCGCTCGCCACGAGGTGGCGCTCGCCCCTGACAGGGGGTGGCCGCCTTCGGCTCTGTTCGGGTTCGAACTTGGGGACTTTGGGCCCTGTTCGCTCGTCAGGAGCGGCCGTACGATCGACCCATGATGGACGAACTGCACGCCAGTCTCGACTGGTCCGGCCTGGCGATTCTGGATGCTGATCAGTGCTTTGCACACCTGCGGACCCAGGCCGTCGGTCGGCTCGGGTTCGTCGATCGGGCCGAACCCGTGATTCTGCCGGTGAACTACGCGCTCGACGGTCGCTCGATCGTGTTCCGGACCGGCCAGGGCTCGAAACTGGCGGCCGCCCTGATGGCTCAGCCCGTGTGCCTCGAGATCGATCAGTGGGACTCGTTCGATCACACCGGCTGGAGCGTGCTGGCCAAAGGCGTGGCGCTCTCGGTCGAGGATGAGGCCGTCATCGCCCGCCTCGAGCTGCTGCCGGTCCGCCCGTGGTCTCGCCCCGACCTGCGACGCGAATGGGTGCAGATCATGGTCGAGGAGATCAGCGGTCGGCAGATCGTGGCCCGCGCCTGATCGACCTCGCCGAGGCGGTCGTGCTACGCGGTCAGGATGTCGCGTCGACAGAACGCGACGACCCCGAAGGCGAGCACCGAAAGACCACCGAACAGCAGCGCCACCGGCACCACGTTCAGGGCGGCTTCGATCACCCCGCCCAATGAGGTCGACGAGCCGGTGGCGGCGACACCGAACCAGGTGGCCAGTGCGGCGACGACGGCCAGCACCACGGTGGCGGCGAACCCGACCGCAAGGCGAGACGACAGCCATCGGGTCCTACTGACCTGGGTGACGAGCAGACCGTCGAGGCGACCGCGGCCCTCCTCCTGGCGACCGACGACGATCTGCGACCCGGCGTAGACGGCCAGGATGATCGCGACGAAGCTAAACGTGTAGGCGATGAAACCATCGACGCTGGTGAGGGCGGCACCCTCGCTGAACTTGTTCATGAGGTTGCGCAGGCTCTCGTCCTGGCGGGCATAGTCGGCGATGGCCGAGGCGAGGAAGCCCACGACGCCCCCGAACACGGCCATGCCGGCGGCCCAGGCCAGAAGGGAGCCCCGAGCGAGGCGCCAGTCGAGGGCCAGCGTGGTGCGCAGCGGCGGCGACGAGGGCGGGGGGGGGTCGACATCCTGGTCCAGACACCGGCGCCGACGTCGCGATGGCGACGCAACCCGATCGTCATGGCCAACAGCGCGGCGGGGGTGGCGATCAGCAGGACGACGGCGACCAGGTCCGGATCGCCGAACGGTGAGAGCTGCTCGCTCCACCCCAGGGGTGAGAGCCAGACCATCCACTCGTGGCCGACCGACCCATCGGCCACGGCCCGCACCAGATAGGACCCGGCGAGGATCGCTCCTGTCCACCCCGCGGCAGCCCGGCGGTGATCGGCAAGCTGGCTGGCGACGGCGGCGATCGATCCGAAGATCAGGGCGTCGACGAGTCCGACAGCCCCGAATCGCAGCGACCCCTCGACCGGCAAACCACCGGCCATCGACCCGAGGGCCAGAGCCGCCCCCAGGATCCGAGCGCCGACGCCGAACGCGGCCACGTGGCTGAGCAGCAGGTGGATCGGGTCAAGGGGGCCAGCCAGCAACAGATCGGTCCGGCTCTCGTCCTCCTCGCCGCGGAGCAGTCGAGTGACCGTGAGCAGCGCCCATACGCCGGATACGACGGCGATGATGGTGCCGTAGCGCCAGACCAGGAATCCTCCAGTCGTATCGAGGCGCACCGGCGGTCCATAGAGCGCCGAGAGGGCCTTGGTTGCGCCCAGGGTCGAGACCAGCAGCTGCCGCGAGGCTTCGGTGGCGTAGCGCGACGTGTACGCCTTGACCCCGGAGACGACGAGGACAGCCAGCCCAGCTGCCCAGATCAGCGTGCTCTTCCAGATCAGCCGTCCGGCCAGCCGAAAGGTGATCATGGATCGCGGCGGGGGGTCGTCGGCGCGGTGCTGCCGTAGTAGCTCAGGAAAAGTTCCTCCAGCGATGGTTCATGGATGTCGACGTCGACGACATCGCAGGGGGCGATTGCTCGCAGCAGCGGGGTCGGGCTTCCGCCGAGCCGCAGGCGCACGGCCGATCCGTCGATCGTGACCTGCTCGACGCCGGCGACCGACGACAGGTCGGGCGGGGCCCCGGCGAAGGTGACCTTCACCTCTCGGGTCTTTAGATGGCGCAACTCGTCGAGCGTGCCGACCTCGATCAGGCGGCCGGGAGCGCAGGATGGCCACCCGATCGCACAGTGCCTCGACCTCCGACAGGATGTGTGACGACAGGAAGACGGTTTGGCCGCGCTGCTTGGCCTCTTGGATGCAGTCACGGAAGCTGACCTCCATGAGCGGGTCAAGTCCGTTGGTCGGCTCGTCCAGCACCAGCAGGTCGGGCTGCACCATCAGCGCGGCGATCAGGCAGATCTTCTGGCGGTTGCCCTTGGAGTAGTCGCGTCCCTGCCGCGACGGGTCGAACTCGAATCGCTGGCACAGCTCGTCGCGACGCTTGGCGTCGTAGCCGCCGTGGACGGACCCGAACAGGTCGAGGATCTCGCGGCCGCGCAGGTTCGGCCACGTGGCGAACTCGCCGGGGACGAAACCCACGCGGCGGTGGGCGGTCGTGGCGTCGCGCCAGGCGTCCAGTCCGAAGAGGCGGGCTTCGCCCTCGGTTGGCCGGGCGAGGCCCAACAGCAACCTGATCGTGGTGGTCTTGCCGGCTCCGTTGGGGCCGAGGAAGCCGTAGACCTCGCCGGCCTCGACCCGGATCGTCAGCTGGTCGAGCGCCGTGACCGGCCCGTAGCGCTTGGCCAGCGCCACCGTCTCGATCACTGGTGCATCACTCATCGGACTCCTGGGATTCGGGTGCACGGCGGCCTCGACTGGAGCGTAAACGAACCGTCCGAACGATCAGTCCGACCAGCGCGAACGTCATCGACCCGGCACTAGCGTGGCGGCATGAGCCAGGTCGGCCCGAGCGTACGGGTCACTCGAGATCCACGAGCGCTCTGGCGCGAGACATCCGATGCCGTCCTGGTGCTGCAGGCCGACGACTCGGTGGTCAGGCTCACCGGGGCCGGCCGGGCGTTGTGGCTGGTGCTCGAGCAGCCGGCGACGATGGCCGAACTCGAGCTGGCGTTCGCACCATCGCCGGAAGACGGGTTGGCGCCCCAACTGGCCAGTGGGCTGGCCG
>JAYUBX010000450.1:0-7191 GCA_043740665.1 Candidatus Neomicrothrix sp. | reverse complement strand
GTCGACGAGCTGCGGGCCGCGCTCGACGAAGCCCTGCGCTACGACGAGTGGCTCGTCGTCGAGGAGACGATCGTCGGCCGCGAGATCGAATGTGCGGTGCTCGGCAACCTGGACCCCCGGGCGTCGCTGCCCGGCGAGATCCGGCCCGGCGCCGAGTTCTACGACTACGCCGACAAGTACCGCAGCGGCACCGCCGAGCTGACCATCCCCGCCGACCTGCCAGCCGAAGTGACCGAGGCGCTGCGGGCGCTGGCCATCGATGCCTACCGGGCGTTGGGCTGCGAGGGCATGGGCCGCGTCGACTTCTTCTACGAGCCCGACGGGCGGGGATTGCTCGTGAACGAGATCAACACCATTCCCGGGTTCACGCCGATCTCGATGTACCCGAAGATGTGGGAGGCGACGGGCTTGGCCTATTCCGATCTCATCGACGAGCTGATCCGTCTGGCCATCGAACGGTACGATCGGCGGGCTTCGCGGCGCCGTGCCGACTGAAGCGCGACCGAAGCGTGACCCAGACATGACCGAGACGAGTTCGACGTGGCCGACCCCAGCTTGACCCTACGGCTCGACGGACTCGTCTTCCCCGAATGCCTTCGTTGGCACGGCGGTCGCCTGTGGTTCTCCGACATGCACGACCGCAAGGTCTGGGCGCTCGCTGAATCGGGTGAGGCCGAGATCATGCTCGAAACGACCGACATGCCCGGCGGCCTGGGCTGGTTGCCGGACGGCCGGCTGCTGGTCGTGTCGATGGTTGACCGCAAACTGTTGCGACTCGATCCGGGCGGCCCGGTCGAGGTCGCCGATCTGTCGGCCCTGGCTCCGTTCCACTGCAACGACATGGTCGTCGACCAGGCCGGGCGCGCCTATGTCGGCAACTTCGGGTTCGACATCGATGCCGGCGCCGACCTCACCAGCACCACGCTCGTCTGCGTCGAGCCCGATGGTGACGCCTGGGTCGTCGTCGAGCAACTGCTGTTCCCCAACGGCTCGGTGATCACCGACGACGGCCACACGCTCGTGGTGGCCGAATCGTTCGGCCAGCGACTGTCGGCCTACACCATCGAGCCGGACGGCTCACTGACCGACGCTCGGGTCTGGGCCGACCTGCGGCCCAACGTGCCCGACGGCATCTGCATCGACACCGAGGGCGCCATCTGGGTGGCCGACCCGATCAACAACGGGGTCATGCGGGTCGTCGAGGAAGCCGGCCCGGTCGGCTGGATCCCCACCGGTCGAGGGGCTTACTCGTGCATGCTGGGCGGCGACGACGGTCGCACCCTGTTCGTGGCCACGGCCGACTCGTCGAATCCCGTTCGTACCGTTCAGCAGCGCGGCGGTCGTATCGAGGCGGTCGGGGTCGACGTCCCCGGTCCCGGCTTCTGAGGTCAGGTCAAGGGGGTCGGTTCGGGGAAGCATTCGTAGGTGTCGATCAGCAGCAGCGCCAGCTCGCGCTCGGACAGCTCGTCGACGGTGAGCACGTCACGCCGACGCAGGTCGGTGACCAGCTCGGCCAGGATCACGTCGAGGGACAAGTCGTCGGCGTGGTCGCGCCACGCGGTCCGCTCGGCGTCGTCGACGAAGCAGTACGCCTTCCACGACACCGAGAAGCGGATCTCGTCCCACCCGAACGAGGCGAGCACCGTGTCACTGCCCCGTTCGGCTCGCAGCGTCCATCGGCCGTCGGTGAACGCCAGCACGTGGCCCGGTCGCAAGGCGAACGGCAACGTGTCGATGGCCCCGACCCGGTCGACGCCGTGGAACACCGTGTCGGTGTCGAGCACGATGCCGGTGTTGTGGGCAGTCGGCAACACTCGCACGGCCCCGTCGGCGCCGTCGGGCCAGTAGGCCAGTTCGCCTCCGGTGGTCATGCCCGCGGTCTTGTCGGCGAAGTAGGCGATGCCAGTGGCGATCGGCATCCGCCATCGCTCGAACAGACCGGAGTGATGCATCACCACCATGAGCCACTGCGGGAACAGCTTGCGATTGGCGCCCCGGAACTCGGGAACGTCGGTGTGCACCGCCAGTTCTTGGCCCGGCAACAAGATGTTGGCGTAGGCGATGGCCGGCTGGATCACCGGGCGACCGTGCAACTGGCGAGCGGCCTCGAGCAGGGCCTCGTGATGCAGAAAAGCCTCGATACCGGGAGCGAACACCTCGTCGCCGTAGGCGTAGCTCTCTCGCAGGTAGTTGGTGCGCAGGGCAAGGATCGCCGCCGGCTCCTTGCGAGCGAAGCGGCCGCCGGTGCGCACATAGTTGGCGGCGGCATCGTGGCGTTGGGTCAGCTCAGGGGCGAAATCGCCGTCGCTGCGCTCGGTGGCGTACAGGCCGTAGGCCGGAAACGACTCGCACAGCTCGACCAGCGCCGCGGCCTGGCCCTCGCTCATCAACGGATCGAGCACAAACGCGTCGGCGGTCATCTCCCCACTATGCCCGCCTACCCCGCCCGAACCTTCCCCGTTTTTGCGCACCAGGGTGCGCATTTTCACCCAAGGTTCGGGTTTTGGGGAGTTGGCGAGTCGACGACGAGAGCGGAGTGAAGGAAGCGGAGGAGCTCACGCCGGCGGATCACCATCGATCGCAGGGTCGGCTCGATGCCGACGGCCCGCAGCACCTCGACCTCGGTGGCCACCCCGAGCACGGTCGAGTACACCGACAACAGCAACAGCCGGGCGTCGGTGGTGCGCATATGACCGGCTTCCATCTCGGCCTCGAGGAACTCGCGGGCCCGTTTGACCAACGGGTCGAGACTCTCGGTGAGGCGGGTGGCCGCTGGCGGTCCGAGGCGGCTGACCTCGCGCAGTAGGCCCAGCAGCTCGGGGCGCCGCAACGCCAGCCGGAAGACCGAGCGGATGATGGCCTCGACCCGATCCCACCCCGGGCCGGCATCGGCCAGCGCGGCCTCCAAGGTCTCCGACAACGCGGCCGAGCTCACGTCGATGACGGCATCGAGCAGCTCGGACTTCGACGGGTAGTAGTAGAGGATCGTCTGCTTGCGGATGCCCAGTTCGGCGGCCACCTGATCGAGCGATGTGGCCTCGTAGCCTCGGCCCCCGAACGAGGTCAGCGCGGCGTCCAACACACGCTCCCTGGTGCCCATCTACCGAATGGTAGACAAGTTTGCTAGACATGAGAGGTGATTCGTGATGCCTTGGCCGGCAAGCGCCTGTTCATCACCGGCACGACCGGCTTTCTGGGCACCGCCCTGCTCGAGCGCTTGCTGCGCGGCGTGCCCGACTGCGAGATCGTGCTGCTGGTGCGGCCGGGCAAGCGTTCGACCGTCGAGCAACGGGTCGCCCGCGAGATCTTCAAGAACGACGCCTTCGATCGACTCAAGGCCGACCTCGGCCCCGGCGCCAACGGCAAGAAGGGCGGCGGCTTCGCCGAGATGACCGCTCGGCGGGTCACCGCGGTGCCCGGCGATGTCAGCACCGACGGACTCGGGCTCGACGATGCCGGCCGGGCGATGCTGGCCAGTTGCGACATCATCATCCACTCGGCCGCGACCGTCTCGTTCGACTCGCCGCTCGACAGCGCGGTCGAGGTCAACCTGCTCGGACCCACCCGCATCGCTGCGACCCTCAACGACCTCGGCGTCACCCCGCACCTCGTCGCCGTGTCGACCTGCTATGTGGCCGGCAACCGGCGCGGGTCGGCTCCGGAGATCATGGTGACCGACGATCCGTTCTCGGTCGACATCGACTGGCGACGCGAGGTCGAGGGCGCCCGCCGCATGCGCAGCGACGCCGAAGCCGAGAGCCGCACGCCCAAGAAGCTCGACGACTTCCGCGCTGGCGCCCGATCCGAGCTCGGCGCTCCGGGCACCCCGGCTCTCTCGGCCAAGACCGAGCAGTTGCGCACCCGTTGGGTGAGCGATCGGCTGGTCGAAGCGGGCATCGCTCGCGCCAACTCGCTGGGCTGGCCCGACGCCTACGCCTACACCAAGGCTCTCGGCGAGCGGGCCCTGCTCGAGACCCACGGCGCCATCCCCGTCAGCATCGTGCGCCCATCGATCATCGAATCCGCGTTGGCCGAGCCCCGACCGGGCTGGATCCGTGGCTTCCGCATGGCCGAGCCGGTGATCATCTCCTACGCCCGCGGTCTACTCAAGGAGTTCCCGGGCGTGCCCGAAGGCATCGTCGACGTGATCCCCGTCGACCTCGTGGTCGCCGCCATCATCGCCGTCGCGGCCAAGGGCCCCGACCTCGACCCGGCCACCGGCGAACCGGTCCCCGAGGTCGTGCAGGTCGCGTCCGGATCGCAGAATCCGCTGCGCTATCGCCGCATGGTGCGCCTCACCAGCACCTGGTTCAAGGAGCATCCGCTCTACGACAACGACGGCCAGCCCATCGTGGTGCCCGAGTGGTCGTTCCCCGGCCGCAGTCGGGTGCAGACCCAGCTCAAGCGGGCCAAGACCGGTCTCGATCGGGCCGACAAGGTACTCAGCGTGCTTCCCCTGCGAGGCAAGCAGGCGCAGCTGAGCGCAACCGTCGAAGAACGACGAGAAGAACTTGAGCGGGCCCTGGCCTACGTCGAGCTTTACGGCGCCTACGCCGAATGCGAAGCGGTCTACGGCCTCGATCGTCTGCTCGCCCTGTGGGAGATCCAGACTCCCGAGGACCAAGCCGAGTTCTGCTTCGACCCGCGGGTCATCGACTGGACGCACTACGTCACCGAGGTCCACCTGCCGTCGGTGGTCGAACACGGGCGAGTCAAGAGCACGCCGGGTGCGCGCACCGGGCCGTCGCGTCACGAACGGCTGCGGGCCCAGGTGCTGTCGCCCGATCGGCAACTGGCCGCCTTCGATCTCGAGAACACCCTCATCGCCTCGAACGTGGTCGCCTCCTATTCGTGGCTGGCGACCCGCCGACTCGGTTCGGGCGACCGCATGCGGTTCATCGCCCAGACGCTGGCCGAGGCCCCGGCTCTACTTGCCCTCGACCGCAAGGACCGGAGCGATTTTCTGCGGATGTTCTACCGCCGCTACGACGGCGCCTCGGTCGACCAGGTCCGCGAGGACTCGGCCGAGATGTTCAGCGAGCTGATCCTGGCCAAGTCGTTCCCCGCGGCGATCCGGCGCGTGCGCGAACATCGCCGCCTCGGTCACCGCACCGTGCTCATCACCGGCGCCCTCGACTTCGTGATCGAACCGCTGCGCCCGCTCTTCGACGACATCGTATGTCCCGAGCTCGGGGTGAATCCGCCGACGGCCCGCCACGGTGCCACCTACAACGGCGAGCTCACCCACGTGCCGCCCACCGGTGAGACCCGAGCCCAGGCGCTGATGGACTTCGCCGCCGCCAACGGCCTCGACCTGCGCGAAGCAGTCGCCTACGCCGACTCGACCAGCGACCTGCCCATGCTCGAAGCGGTGGGCTTTCCGGTGGCGGTGAACCCCGAAACCCGACTGGCCGCGCTCGCTCGCAAACGGGGCTGGCTGGTCGAGCAATGGACCAAGTCGCCAGGCGCGCCGCGCACCCTCGTTCCGATCGGCGACCAACGCCGCCAGCACGGCGGACTCGCCAATCCGCTGGTCTCGTCGGTCGCCAGCATCCTCCGAGGTGACCACCGATGAAGGCGCTGCGATTCGAACGCAACATCCCGCGGTACGCGGCGGCGGTCGCCGCCGGTCGCGTGTTGCCCGGCGCGGGAGCCCGAGTCGGTCCGCTCCGCCTCAAGGACATCGACCCGCCCGAGCTCCCCGGTACCGATTGGGTGCGTATCCGGCCCCGGCTGGCCGGCATCTGCGGCAGCGATCTGTCGACCATCGACGGCACCTCGTCGCGCTACTTCGAACCCATCGTGTCGTTCCCGTTCGTGCCCGGCCACGAAGTCGTGGCCGACCGCGAAGGCAGCGACGGCACCGATCGGGTCGTGCTCGAACCGGTGCTCGGTTGCGTGGCCCGAAACATCACGCCGGTCTGCACTGCCTGCGCCCGGGGCGACCTCGGCAACTGCGAACGCATCGCCTTCGGTGACCTGCAGCCCGGCCTGCAGACCGGCTTCTGCTGCGACACCGGCGGCGGATGGTCGACCCAGATGGTCGCCCATCCGAGCCAACTCCACCCGGTTCCCGCCGGCATGAGCGACGAGGCCGCAGTGATGGTCGAACCGACGGCCTGTGCCGTGCACGGCGCGCTCTCGGCCGGCGTGACCGACGGCAACACCGTGGTGGTCATCGGCAGCGGCACCCTCGGCCTGCTCACCATCGCCGCCCTGCGGCAGCTCACGCCGGCGGGCACGATCCTGGCGGTGGCCAAATACCCGGTGCAACGCGAACTGGCCCGGTCGCTGGGTGCCACCGCCGTCGTCGAACCGGCCGAACTGAAGCGAGCGGTACGACGCACCACCGGCTCGTTGGCGCTGGGTGACGGCGACATCGTGCGACTGACGGGTGGCGCCGACGTGGTGATCGACTGCGTCGGCAGCGAAGCCAGCTTGGCCGACGCGCTGGCCGTCGTGCGGCCTCGCGGTCGCATCGCCATGGTCGGCATGCCCGGCCATGTCCACGTCGATCTCACCGGGCTCTGGCAGCGCGAGATCACCCTGGCCGGGGCCTACGCCTACGGCACCGAGTCGGTCGACGGGCAGCCTCGCCGCACCTTCGATCTGGCCTTCGAGCTGGTCGAGGCGGCCGACCTCGAGCGCCTCGTCAGCGCCGCCTATCCCCTGGCCCGCTTCACCGACGCCGTGGTCCACGCCGCCGGCGCCGGCCCTCGTGGCGCCGTCAAGATCGTCTTCGACCTCACCTCCGAGAAGGAACGAACTCGTGCCTAGACCTGGATTCGTCCTCGATGTCGACCGGTCGACACCGCCGGTGTTGTTCCACCACGGCGAGCAGTTCAAGCTCGAACGGCTGCCGGCCGGTCGGTCGCGCATCATCTACCCGGGCGAGCCGCTCGAGCCGCTGGACGACATCGAGGGCGCGATCCACGACGCCCTGTTGAACCCGAAGGGCGACAGCGAGCCGCTGCCGGCCCTGCTGTTCCCGGGCATGAAGCTCACCATCGCCTTCGACGACATCTCGTTGCCGTTGCCGCCGATGCGGCGTCCCGACATCCGCCAGCGGGTCATCGAGCAGGTGCTCGACCTGGCCGCCGCCGCCGGCGTCGACGATGTCGAGCTGATCGCCGCCCTCGCCCTGCACCGCCGGATGACCGAGGACGAGCTGCGCCATGCCGTCGGCGATCG
>JAYUBX010000449.1:0-3268 GCA_043740665.1 Candidatus Neomicrothrix sp. | reverse complement strand
GCGAAGCCAGTGAGGGCGACCCGGGAAAAGTCTGACGCCCCTGGCGACAGGGGCGGCTCCGCCCGATCAGGTACTCGAAGGCGATGACGCCCGCGAGCGGCTGGCCGAGGAGCAACGGGGTTCGACCTCGCGGCGAGAGCTGTCGAGCGCGCCGCACTTCGACGAGGTGTCGCCCGAGGTCGGGATGCTCGACGAGCAGGCGTTCGATTCGGCCCTGGCCGACGACGCCGATGGCGCCCTCACCCTGCTGGGCGAGTTGGTGGGGGCGACCGACGAGCGGCTGGCCGAACAGGCCCGTCGCTTGGCGGCACGGGTGGTGCTCGAAATCTCCCGGGCGGGAGCGCCACGCTCGACCGGTGTCGGCCGCTTGCGGCGCCTCCCCGCCGATCGGGCCGAGGGCGACCTCGACCTCGACGCCAGCCTCGAGCCGCTGCAACTGGCGCGCGCCTCGGGCACCGCCCCGCCGCTCGAAGACCTGCGGGTGTCGGCGTGGGGTCGTCCGGCCACCGCCCTCTGCCTGGTGATCGACCGCAGCGGGTCGATGAACGGCACCCGGCTGGCGACGGCCGCGCTGGCCGCTGCCGCCTGTGCCTGGCGGGTCGGTGACGATCACAGCGTCGTCGCGTTCTCCAAGGACGTCATCGTGGTCAAGAGCCAGGACATCACTCGTCCGGCCGAAGCGGTGGCCGGCGACGTGTTGCGGCTTCGGGGTCGGGGCACCACCGATCTGGCGTTGGCGTTGCGGACGGCGCACGACCAGCTCGCCCGGTCCTCGGCCCAGCGTCGGGTGACGATCTTGTTGTCCGATTGCCGGCCGACCACCGGGTCGGATCCGATTCCGGCGGCGGCCCGGCTCGATGAGCTGTGCATCGTGGCCCCGTTCGACGACGCCGACGATGCGGCGGCCCTGGCGGCGGCGAGTGGGGCCCGGTGGGCGCCGCTCGATGGTCCGGCCGGCATCCCGGCCGCCTTCGCCCGACTACTCGACTGATGGCGCCGACGGTGCCGCCCCCTGACCCAACGCCCGAGAGCCGGCTACGGCTCGACCCCTCGGTGCGCCGCATCGACCAGGGCCGGGTGCTGATCGGTGGTTCGCCGATCCGGCTGTTTCGGCTGAGCGCGGCCGGCGCCACCGTCGTCGAGCGGCTGGCGGATGGAGCGGCCGTCGGCGAGAGCTCGGCGGCCCGACGGCTGGCCCGGCGCCTGCTCGACGGCGGGCTGGCCCATCCGGTGGTCGAGCCATCGGGGGCACGGGCTGCCGAGGTGACGGTGGTGATCCCCACGTTGGGCCGAGCGGCGGGGTTGGCCAGCACGCTCGCCGCGCTGGCGGCGGGCGAAGCTCGCCCGGCGAGGGTGGTGGTGGTCGACGACGGCTCGACGGCTGCCGAGGCGTCAGCCATCGCCGAGGTGGTGCGGGCGGCGGGTGCCGATCTGGTTCGGCGCGAGCTGAACGGGGGACCGGCGGCGGCTCGAAACTCGGGACTGGCCGTCGTGACCACGCCACTCGTCGCCTTCGTCGATGGCGAGGTCGAGCCCGAGGCGAACTGGCTGGCGTGCCTGCTGCCGCACTTCGACGACTCGGCGGTGGTGGCGGTCGTCCCCCGGGTGATGCCGTCGGTCGGTGCCGTCGACCGGGCGCCGGCACCGGGTTCGATGGTCGACCTGCTCGATCGGTTCGAGCGGTCGCGGTCGCCGCTCGACCTCGGAGCGACCGAGGCCAGGGTCGCTCCCCGAACAAGGGTGGCCTACGTACCCACCACCGCGCTGGTGGTCCGGGTCGCCGGTCTGACCGAGGTCGGCGGCTTCGATGAAGGCCTCCAGTTCGGCGAGGACGTCGACCTGGTCTGGCGACTCGTCGAAGCCGGTTGGACGGTGCGCTACGAGCCGGCTGCCTCGGTGCGCCACCCGATCCGGCCCGACCTCGGGGCCTGGCTTCGGCAACGGTTCGACTACGGGTCGTCGGCAGCGCCCTTGTCGGCTCGCCACCCCGACGCGCTGGCGCCGGTGTCGGTATCGGTCTGGAGCGCGGCGGCCTGGGCGCTGGCAGTGACCGGCTTCCCGATCGCCGGGGTGGCCGTCGGTGCGGCGGCGGCGGCCCAGTTGCCGGCCCGCCTCGTTGCCCTCGACCATCCGTGGGCCGAAGGGCTGCGCCTCGCCGGCGGCGGCACCTGGGCGGCCTGGCGCCCGCTTTCGTCGGCCGTCACTCGCACCTGGTGGCCGGTCGCGATCGGAGCGGCCCTGGTGTCGCGCCGAGCCCGCCGAGCGGTGGTCGCCGCCGCGCTGGCGCCGGCCCTGGTCGACTGGTGGCAGGGCGATCGCGACCTCGACCCCGTTCGCTACGCCGCGCTACGGCTGGCCGACGACTTGGCCTACGGCGCCGGCGTGTGGGCCGGTTGCTGGCGGCACCGGACGATCGAGCCGCTCCGCCCCGACCTGCACTCCTGGCCCGGCCGCGCCGCCGCCGTCGAGCCGACCTGATTCGCCTGGAGTCAGCCGGCGCGCAGGCCGCGGAGCCCGGCCCACGCCAGGTCGGCGACGGCTTGGGCGAGCTGGTCGGGCGTGTGGCCGAGGTCGGCGGTGATCCAGTGCCGACACGTCGTCTCGGCGATGCCGACGATGCCGTAGGCCAGCAACAACTGGTGTTCGTGGTCGAGACCGTCGACCACGATGAGCCCGGCGATGGCATCGGCGAACTCGGTCTCGACCTTGCCCAGCTCGGCCAGGAACTCGGGATCGCGGCGGGTGTCGCCGGCGAACAGCACTTCGAATCCGGCGCGCTCGCGGTCGACCCATTCGAAGTAGGCGGTGAACCCGGCCTCGACCTGCTGTCGGGGCCCTTCGGCACCGGCGATGGCCTTGCCGACATTGGCGATCATCCGCCCGCCGACGTCGCGCAGCACCTCGAGGTAGAGCTCCCGCTTCGAGCCGAAGTGTTGATAGAGCACCGGCTTGGTGACTCCGGCCGCCTCGGCCAACTCGTTCATCGACGTGAGGTGGAACCCCTCACGCCCGAAGGCGGCCAGGGCCACGTCGAGCAACTGGCGGCGTCGTTCGGCCGCAGGCAGACGCAGGGTGCCGGGGGCGGCCGCTCGGTTCATGATCCGCCCAAGTTACCAACCGCCCGAACCTTCCCCGATTTTGCGCGTCAGGGTGCGCAAAGACGGGGAAGGTTCGAGGGTTGGGGGGGGAAGGTCGGGGATTTTGGTCAGCGGCCGTGTTCTCGGTCGTCGCGCTCGGCGGCTTTGACCGCGTACCCGAAGACGATGGC
>JAYUBX010000448.1:0-2738 GCA_043740665.1 Candidatus Neomicrothrix sp. | reverse complement strand
CGTGCGGCTACACCCCGCTGTGTCAGGCCTACGGGACCCAAACCCTGCTCGACCAAGGGCTCAACGGGTCCGGCGTGACCGTCGCGATCATCGACGCCTTCGCCTCTCCCACGATCTACCGCGACGCCAAGACCTACGCCGACCGCAATGATCCCGCCCACCCGCTCAAGGGTCGACAGTTCAGTCAGTTCGTGTTTCCGATCAACCACGCGCTGGAGGGCCCGAACGAGTGCGACGCGGCCGGTTGGTACGGCGAGGAAACCCTCGACGTCGAAGCGGTCCACGTCATGGCCCCCGGCGCCCACATCCTCTACGTCGGCGGTTCTGACTGTCAGGAGGTCTCCCTCGACAAGGCGCTGAACGAGGTCGTCTCCAAGAGCCTGGCTCAGATCGTCAGCAACTCCTACGGCGACCTCGGTGTGCCGTCACCCGACTTCTCGGCTTCGAGTCCGTGGGTCACCGCCGTCGGCGGCACGACGCCGGGCATCGGCGCTGATGGGCGCAAGACGTTCGAGACCGGGTGGGAGGCGGGCAAGAGCGTTCTCGCCGATGGTGTCTGGACCCCAGCCGGGCCCGGCGCCTACGTCTACGGATCGGGCGGTGGCACCAGCCTGGCATCACCGCTGTTCGCCGGGATGATGGCGTTGGCCGACGACGTTTCCGGCGTCCACCACGGCTTCATCAACCCGACGCTGTACCAGCGGTTGGCGGGCAGTCAGGCCATCACCGACATCAAGCACACCAAGGGTGCGGTGATTCGGGTCGACTATCTCAACGGGGTCGATGCCGCCGATGGCCTGGTCACCTCGGCCCGCACCCTCGACTTCGGTGGCCTCGCCATCAAGACCGCTCGCGGCTACGACGACGTGACTGGTCTCGGCGTGCCCAACGGCATGCACAGTTCCTCTTCCGGCTCTCACGGGGCCGCCAGCGGCCGTCAGAAACGAGCCTGCGGGTCGACCCGAAATGAGTAGGCCCTACTCACTCGCTCGAGGCGGGTGTCGTCCTACGTTCACGTCTCCAGTCAACGATCTCTTGGAGACATCATGCGCCTCGTTCCTGCCTTCGCGGCCCTCGCCATCGTCGGCGGCTTGGTCGCCGTCGCCCCGCCGGCCGGAGCCTTCATCAGTTCGGAGAGCTTCGCTGTCAGCCCCAAGTCGCCGGTGACCGCCGGTGCGATGGTCACGGTGTGGGAGGACGACGGGGGCTGCTCCGGCAGCGCGTTCGTCACGATCGGCGGCGGTCCTGGCCCCGACGTGTCCGGCGAGACCGACACCGACGTGCAGGGTGGCTGGACCATCGACCTCGTCGCCCCCGTGGTCACGGGCAGCTACACCATCCACGTTCTGTGCATCGAGAAGAAAAAGACCATTCCCGTCATCTTCACCGACGAGAGCCTCGACATCGTGGCCGTGCCGATGATGCAGATCGCTCCGCCGTCCGGTCCGGCCGGCACCACGATCGACGTGGGCGGGACCGAGTGCTCGTTCACGGGTGTGAGCATCTCGCTGGTATCCGACCCGAATGGGGCCGCAACCGTGCTCGACTCGGCCGCGTTCAATTCGGATACGACCGACTGGACTGGGCACCTGACGGTGCCGGCCGACGCCATCGCCACGGCCGACGGCGGCGACTACGCCGTCGAGGCCACCTGCGGCAACTCCGTCGAGTTCACCTTCGACTACGTCACGCTGCCGTTCGTGGTCACCACCGTGGTCGTCCCCACGACCACGACCACGACCACGACGGTCGCTCCCACGACCCCGACCACCGGACCCCCGGCGGTGAAAGCCACGCCCGTGAAGGCCAACGCGACTTTCACCGGGTGACGCGTCAGATGTCGGGGAAGCAGGCTCCCTGACCGAGCTGGTGCAGGCCGCGCCGGTCACCGTCGGCATAGTCGGTCACGTGGCCATCGGTCGTCGGATACATGAGTTGGTTGCCGTCCTGCACATGGTCGAGGCCGACCAGGTGACCGAGTTCGTGCTCGATGATGGCTTGCACAATAGCCGCGCCGCCGGGACCACCAGCGACCTCGGCCAGCTCGGGGCCGTCGAGGCGCACCATGCCGGAGACGTAGACGGCACCCCTGTCCAGCTTGACGCTCTGACTGCCGGCCTCGCCGGTGACGGGGCCGGCCAGGTCGGTGCTCTCGACGGGGTCGGTCCACGCCACCAGCACCGGTGCCCATCGGTCGCCGTAGCGACTGGGCTGGTAGGCGCCGCGGTCAGCGGTCGGGCTCTCGGTGGTGGCTCCGTCGAAGATGAACTCGAGTCCGGTGGCGGCGGACACATGGGCGACCGCGCCCTGAAGGGCCAGGTCGCCCTGTGGCGGGGCGGTCCGACCGTTGACGACCAGGTGGATCGGGCGGCACGGGTCATAGGCCACTGGCTTGGCCGACGTGGGTTGGGTCGCGAGAAACGCGAAGCCTTCGCTGCCGATCGGTGCATCCGCCGGCGAGCCGAGTGGGTGGGACGATTCTTCGGCACTGGCCGCCGGTCGCCCCGACGAACTGCTGGCGACGGCGGACGAACCGTCGTTGATGATGAGACCCGGGTCGAGCTGATTGATCGACTGCGAGACCTGACCGGCGCGCGACCGCAGCGCCGACCACGAAACGGCCGCCCCGACGATTACGAGGGCGGACAGGGCGGTCAGCCACCGTCGACGCCGCCGCCGCTGCTCGGTCAGGTAGAGCGCCCGATGCTGCTGGCTACGGTCGCCACCGAGCTGGCGGT
>JAYUBX010000447.1:0-3096 GCA_043740665.1 Candidatus Neomicrothrix sp. | reverse complement strand
AGGAAGATCAGCGTCGCCATGGCACACATCGTCAGCCAGTACCGCGGACGTCGGAGGCGCCAAGTCTTCAGTCGGACCAGGTCAGACGGACCGCGTACGCACGTGGGCCAGTCGGGCCAGGGCCGCTCGGATGAGCGCATCGACGGCGTTCTGATCGTCGGTGATCGCCTCGGGGCGCCAGACCCAGTGGCCGCCCGGACCCTGGGCCATCAACGGACGCACGCTGCACCGGGCCCCCATGACCGTCACCGCCGACCGTCGCAGCGGGGGCCAGAGGAAGCTCAGGGCCAGCGCCCGCTCGTCGAGTTTGGTCCGCGCACCGGCGAGATCTCGCAGGAGCTTGACGGCGACGACACCGGCGGTGGCCTCGGCGTGCACCTGATCGAGCCAGGCATCGGCCTCGCCGTCGAGACCGGGCGCCTCGCACGATCGGGCGTCGCGCAGCCACTGCTCCAACCGGTCCAGCGACTCGTCCCGCGCACCGTCAGCCAGCGCCTCGGCGACCAGTTGGCGGGGGACCTCGCCGTCACAGGCCTCGGCGAAGGTGCGCAGGTCGCCGATGGCGTCGACCCACACCTGCATCGGATCCTCACCTCGCAGGTAGCCGGCGATCGAGGCGAGGGCGGGCTTCGATGACTGCGGCTGGGTCATGGGGTTGGTCGCGTAGCCCGAGCACGCAATGCCCAGATCGGCGTCGCGGCCCCGCAGCGGCCCGAGGAAGAGGCGGTCGGCCATCAGCGCGTCATTGACCGGATAGTTGTCCCACAGGAAGGGGAGCCGTCCCCCAAGGGAGTCGGCCCGCGCTCGCGCGTGAGCCGTCGTGATGCGATCGCCGACAACGGTGTCGCCGGTCCAGCCGATGAGCACATCGTCGGGTACGCCGGCCGCCAAGGCGTCGAGGTAGGCCGTCGAGCGCGTGCCGGTGTACTCGGTCGGAGTCAGGATCAGATCGGCGCGCCCGTCGAGGTGCTCGTGTAACCAGGTCGTGATCTCGGCGTGCTCGGGACCGAGTCCGGGGCGAACTGGGATGTCGTCGAACAGCAGGGCCACCAGGTCGATCCCGAGGGCAACGACCTGATCGATCTTGGCTGCCAGCGCCGCCCGGTCATCCGCCGAGCGATAGTCGATCGACAGCCCGGGTGAGATGGCGAAGCCCACCTGCAGGGTGTCGCTGGCGACCAACCGTTCGAACCCGGCGATCATCGTCGGGCCGTAGCGGTCACGCCATCGCTCGCGATGCAACGCATCATCCTTGGGGGCATAGAGGTAGTGGTTCATGCCGCGCTGATGACACCAGCTCATGACATCGAGGCGATCATCCCAGCTCCAGGGTGGGCCGTAGAAACCTTCGATCAGGGCCCGAATCGGCCAGGCGACGGCAGACGGATCCGACAGTCGCGAGGCAGGAGACACAGCTGAGTAGGGTACGCACCCATGCCACCTCCGGGCCCGAACCCTGACCCTTCCGGCTCGACCCGAACACTGTCGGAGGCCGAATCCAAAGCGCTCCTCGCCGGTTTCGGCGTACCGATGGCCCCCGAACGGCTGGCTGGGGATGCCGCGGCCGCCGTGGCCGCGGCGACCGAGATCGGGTTTCCCGTAGTGGCCAAGTTGTGCGGCGACCTCATCGCCCACAAGACCGAGCGTGGCCTGGTGCGGCTGGGCCTGGCCGACGGCGAATCGGTGCGCGTGGCGGCCGACGAATTGCTGGCGGCGGCGACGGTCGACGACGGCGACGTCGACGTGCTCATCGCGCCCATGTTGCGCGGCAACCGCGAGCTCATCGCCGGACTGGCCGACGATCCGCAGTTCGGCATGACAGTCGTGCTCGGCATCGGCGGCATCTTGGCCGAGGCCCTAGCTGACGTGGCCGTCCGGCTGGTGCCCATCGAGCGCGTCGACGCCGAGGAGATGATCGACGAACTGCAGACCCAAGCGCTGCTCGGAGCGTTTCGAGGAGAGCCCCCTGTCGATCGAGATCGGCTGTGCGAGGTGTTGCTCGGGCTGTCGGCCGCCGCGCTGGCCACACCCGGGCTGGTGTCGGCCGACCTCAACCCCCTGATCGTCGTCGATGGCAACCCGATCGCCGTCGACGCGCTGGTCGAGGTGCGAGCCTGATGGCCACGACCGAGCAGTTCAAGGCCCTCTTCGACCCGCGGGGGGTGGTGGTGGCCGGTGCCTCGACCCACCCCGGCAAGTTCGGGTTCGTGGCGCTGCACAACATCCTGGCCAACGGCTACGCCGGACGCGTCTTCGCCACCAACCGCGACGCGTCGCCGGTGCTGGGCATCGAGACGGTGCCGTCGATCGACGACCTTCCCGCCGACCAGGCCGACCTGGTCTTCGTCTGCACGCCGGCGGCCACCAACCCGGACGTTCTGCGGTCGGCCGCGGCCAAGGGCATCACCGCGGCCTTCCTGGCTTCGGCAGGTTATGGCGAGGCGGGTGACGAGGGCCGTCGCGCCCAGGACGATCTGGTCGCCCTGGCCCATGACCTGGGCATGCTGATCGTCGGTCCCAACGGCCAGGGTGTGGTGTCGACGCCGTCGTCGCTGTGCGCCCAGATCGTGGCTCCCTTCCCTCCCGCCGGTCGCATCGGCGTCGCCAGCCAGTCCGGCAACTTCGTGTCGTCGTTCATGAACTACGCCTGCGCCAGCGGCGTCGGCATCAGCCGCGCCGTCTCGGCCGGCAACGCGGCCATGGTCGGGGTCACCGACTTCCTCGGATTCTTCGCCGACGACGAACACACCGACGTGGCCTTGGCCTACGTCGAGGGCATCGAGGACGGACGGCGGTTCTTCGCCGAGATCTCGGCCGTCGCCGAACGCATGCCGGTCGTCCTGGTCAAGGGAGGCGCTACGTCCGGCGGCCAGCGGGCGGCCGCCAGCCACACCGGCTCGCTGGCCACCGATGACCGGGTGTTCGACGGCATGTGCCGCCAGGCCGGGGTGATCCGCGCCCGCACCATCGAAGAGGCCTACGAGGTGGCCGCCACGTTCGCAACCCAGCCGATCCCGAAGGGCAACCGGGTCGCGGTCGTGACCACCGCCGGGGGATGGGGCGTCGTCACCGCCGACGCGATCGCCGGCACCGACC
>JAYUBX010000446.1:0-3135 GCA_043740665.1 Candidatus Neomicrothrix sp. | reverse complement strand
GTGCCCGCCGGGGCCGTGGCCGCAATCGTGGCCGAGGGCGATGGCCTCGGTGAGCGATCGGTTGAGGCCCAGGGCATCGGCGAGGGCCGTCGCGACCTGGGCGACCTCGAGGGCGTGGGTGAGGCGGGTGCGCTGGTGGTCAGCCGGAAAGATGAAGACCTGGGTCTTGCCGGCCAGCCGACGAAAGGCGGAGGTATGCAGAATGCGGTCACGGTCCCGCTCGAAGCAGGTGCGCAACGGATCTGGATCTTCGGGCCGAGCCCGATCGCCACCACCGCAGGCCCGCGTGGCCCCAGGCGCGAGCGAAGCATCTTCGACGGCCTCGCGCTCGACTCGATCGCGAGGAACGGACCGGCCGATGCCCAGCGGCCCCGGGTGGGCGTGCTGGACCCCATGGCCGACCCCAGGGTGGCCAGCCATGGTGGCGGCCCATTGACGGTCTCGATCGGTGGTGGTGGGCAGTGGGCCGGACATACCGGCCATGGTACGCACGGGGTACGACGGTCTTCCCCCGGCCCGCGACAACACCACCGTCACGCAGCGTGGTCAAGAAAGCGATAGAATGGCAAGAACGAAATCAGATATGGGCTGAATAGCCCATTTTTGCTCAGGATGATGGCACCTGCTGCCGATATCCCGTTGAGTAGACCCAAGCGGAGTCGGATTCATGCCAACCGATAGTCAACGATGCCAGCGGCCTGTGGGTGCGGATGCTCGGCGCGCCCGCCGAGGCCGAGGCGACCACGGGGCCATCCTGGCCGAGTCGGCGCTGATCACCCCGTTCTTCATCTTCTTGATCTTCGGCATCCTCGAGTTCGGTGGCAGCTTCCGTGACTACCTGACGCTGAACAACGGCACCCAAACTGGTGCGCGACAAGCCTCCATCGCAGCGAATGCCAACGATGCCGACTGGCAGATTCTGACCAGGATCAAGCTCGAGACCGCGGCCATGCCGCAGTCGCAGGTGCAGCGGATCGTGGTGTTTCATGCGGACGGTCCGATATCGACCGTTCCCAGTGCTTGCCTGAGCGGCTCGTCGGGCACCACCGGCAGCGGCTCGCCGCTGTGGACCAACGCTTGCAACGTCTACGTGAACCCGACGTGGACCACCTGGGTGGCGTCTGACTTCGGTTGCGGCACGGTGGTTCCGTCGCCGGACCGATTCTGGTGCCCAACCAACCGAAAGTATGCGGCCACCGGTGCCAAGGGCCCTCCCGACTACGTCGGCATCTACATCCAGATCAAGCACAAGTTCATCACCGGCCTGTTCGGTCCGGATCAGACGATGACCAAGACCTCGATCATCCAGATCGAACCGCAGACACTCGGAGTGGCCGCGTGATGAGTCCACCACAACCACGAGTCGGTCGAATGTCCGGCGACGACGGCGGCGTGCTCGTCGAGCTGGCGCTGGTTCTGCCGTTGCTCACGTTCTTGGTCCTCGGTATCTTTGAGTTCGGCATCGCCTTCCGGGAACGTAGCAACCTGTCTGGGGCCCTCCGCTCTGCGGCTCGGACCAACACCACCAACGGCACCGCCCGTAACTCCGACTACCTGGCGCTCCAGTCGTTCTACGCCCAGATGGCACAGGCCAAGAACATCACCGTCAACAAGGTCGTGATCTACAAGACGACGTCGGCCACCGGTGATCCGCTCGACCCGACCTGTTTCACTTCAGCGACACCGTCAGCCAGCAACTTCTGCAACGTGTACACGTGGGCCCAGATCACCTCGATGGGTTCGGACTCATTGGTTCACTTCGGCCCGAGTACCACGACCTGTGCGCTGTCTTGGGACTTGAACTGGTGCCCCCTCGTCCGAAAGGACAAGCAGTCCGACCCACCCGACTTCGTCGGGGTGTACGCCGACGTGACCTATAAGTCGTCGACCGGGTTGATGCCGTCGACCGTGACCTTCACCGACCGGACTGTTTCACGTATCGATCCCATGGTGGCCAGCTGATGAGAACCAAGACTGCACGCCTCGCCGATCGTCGATCGACTCGTCGACCGCTGTATCGCCGGGTGCACCAGGACAAGGGCTACGTATTGGCCATGACCGGCATGTTGTTGGTGCCGCTGTTGGCCTTCACCGCCATGGCCGTCGACCTCGGCTCGTGGTATGCCCAGGCCACCCGGATGCAGCGCGCGGCGGACGCGTCCGCGCTGGCCGGTGTGGTGTGGGCGGCGGACTCATCGAGCGACGCGACCTGTAGCCCGGCGCTGCCGAAGTGGAACTGCGTCGCGCTGCAGACGGCCGTGAAGAACGGCATGAACCCGGCGGCGACTGCGGGCCTCACCGTGACGGTGACCAAGATCAGCGACGCCCGCATCAACGTGAAGATCAGTTCAAACGCGTCGCTGTACTTCGGTAAGGCCTTCCTCAACAGCGAACGACTGAATCGATCGGCCGAGGCCGAATACATCACGCCGGTACCGATGGGGAGCCCAGTTCCCAACCTCGGCAACGATCCTGACCACCCCTTGGTCACCGCGGACAACCCAACCGGCCAGCCGCAGTTCTGGCTCAACATCGCCGGTCAGAACTCGTCCAAGAGTTCGGGTGATCGTTACACGTCGGGGCAGTGCAGTGCCGGCCAGTGGGGATGCTCCACGTCGAGCAATTCCGAATATCAACCGAACGGCTACATCTACAAGATCCGGGTGGCCGCCATCACCGGCAGCCCACTCAACATCTCGGTGTACGATCCCGGCTACACCTACACGGGCGACTATTGCGAGCAGAGCAACCTTCCGCAGGCTGGGAGTGGTCAGCTGGCTGCGCTCGCGGCGGCCTACCCCACCGGGGCCGACGACGCCAACAATCGCTACGTGCGGAGCTCCGGCGCCGGCACGCAGAACGGCTACTGCACCGGCGATCAGGATGTCGGCGGCCGCAACATCATCACGACCTACATCGTGCGGGCCCCTGATGGCACCCCGCTCGACAGCACCGACAACCCGGCGATCTGCGCCATTAGCTTCTCGCCCCAGGACCAGTCGGTGAACAACTTGCTGCTCAACGCGGCCGGCACTGCGCCGAGCACCACCAAGTACGGTCTCGAGCAGCAGCTCTACGCCGCCCACCTGCACAAGGACTTCACCGTCTGCAAGATCACTAATCCGGTCGCTGGTG
>JAYUBX010000445.1:0-6191 GCA_043740665.1 Candidatus Neomicrothrix sp. | reverse complement strand
AGGCGGGCGAAAGCGATGAGTTGTTCCTCGCCGGCGGTGAGGGGATGACCTCCGGGTCCGACCCGCGTGGCGGCCCCGTCGGGAAAGTGGCGGATCCAGGCGGTGAGACCGAGTCGTTCGAAGGCGTCAGCGATCCTTGCCGCCGAGATGGACGGGTCGAACAAGGCGACGTTGTCGGCGACGCTGGCCGCCACCATCTCGACCCGCTGGGTGACGTAGCCCACCCGGCTGCGCAGCTCGTCCAGACCGATGTCGGCCACGTCGACGCCGCCCACTCGAACCCGGCCGTCGACGACGGACAGGGTGCGGTTGACCAGCTTGACCAGGGTCGACTTGCCCGAGCCGGTACGGCCGACCAGGGCGCAGGTACGGCCGCCTCGCACGGTGAGATTGATGCGATGCAGCACGCTCGGGCCCTCGTCGTAGGCGAAGGTCACCGCCTCGAACGAGACCTCGACCGGCTCGTGCCATCGCACGGCCGACGGTGCCGCCGGGCCCGGAGCCTCGGATGGCTCGGCCAGCAGCTCGACCACCCTGCCGCCCGACGCGACGCTGTCGGCCAGGCGGGGCAGGTTGCCGACCAGTTCTTCGAGGCGCTGCGAATACAGCGCAACCAGGCCGAACGCCGCCCACACGGCTCCGGTGGAGGCCTGCCCGCGCGCCACCAGGGCTATACCACCACCGAGCACCACGACCTGCGAGAGCCGCACGAATCCGAGCGTGGTCATCACCAGGCGCACCCGGGCCGAAGCCAGCGCCCGGCGCCGGGTCCAGACCAGTCCTGCCTGCCCGCTCCAGCGCCGCATCAGCAGGCCGCGGCCCAACGTTTGGCGCAGATCGTCGCGGGCGGCGATGGCCTCCTCGGCGGTGCCGGCGGCGTCGGCCCAGGTCTGACTCAACTCGGCCGACGCGGCGGCGGTCAACCGCATGGGTCGCGGGGTGGTGATGGCGAGGGCGAGGGTGATGACGGCGAACACGACGGGCAGCCAGGGACTCACCCCGAAGGCGGCCCCGAAGGCCACCGCCGCGCCGACGATGGCCATCACGACCGGCTTGAGCTGATCGCAGATGCCGTCGGTGACCGTGTCGATGTCGGTCGAGACCCGGTCGGCCAGCTCGCCGACGCTGCGCCGGGCGAAGAACTCGGGCGGCAGCGAGAGGGTGTGGCCGACCAGCAGATCCTGCAGCATCACGCCGATGCGTCCGGCCAGCCGAGCGGTGGCGAAGTCGGCGATGAGCCAGGCGATCGAGGCCAGCACCATGGCCCCGCCGGCCAGCAGCGCCAGGCGCACCGGGGCTGATGCCACCTGATCGACCACGTCGCCCGACAGGCGCACGCCGACGGCGGCCAGCACCGCCGAGGCGACCATGGCCACCAGGGCGATGGCCAGTGAAACGGGGTCGGTGGCCACCGACCGGCGGACGAGCGACCGGGCGGTCGGGCCACCGATGGCATCGGCGATCAACACATCGGGCGACGCTACCGGTCGCTCTGGTGCAGGTCAGAGCGAATATCGGGCAGAACCTCGACTGCCTACCTACTGGTCGGTAGGCTGGGTGGCATGACGCTGATCGACGATTCGGTATCTGGCGACCAGGCTGGCGACAAGCCGGCGGGCGACGAGAAAGCGGGATCGCTGCTGCCGGTGATCCGGGTGATCCCCAAGTCGGCCTACGAGAACCCGACCTGGAAGGGCCTGGCCTTCTTCGCCCGCGACCTGGCCGTCTACGCCGCCGTCGTGTGGGGCCTGACCGCGACCGACAACCCGCTGATCCTGGTGCCGCTCTGGGCGTTCGCCGCCGTGGTCGTGTCGGGGCTGTTCATCATCGGCCACGATGCCGCCCACGAGGCCCTGTTCAAGAGTCGCCGCATGAACTCGATCATCGGCCATGTCGCCATGCTGCCGTCGTGGCACGTGTACGAGGCCTGGGTGCTCGGCCACAACCGCATCCATCACGGCCACACCGTGCGTGAAGGCATGGACTTCGTATGGCACCCGATCACCCCCGAGCAGTTCCAGGCCATGAACCGGTTCGAGCGGCTGCGCCACAAGCTCGAGTGGTCGTGGGCCGGTCCGGGCGCGTACTACCTGCGCGAGATCTGGCTCAACAAGATGATCACGTTCGATCCGCCGGCCAAGTGGGCCAAGCCCATCAAGCGCGACATCATCTTCATGTTCACCTTCGTCGGCCTCGCCATGGCCCTGTTCGGCTGGCTGGGCTGGGCCACCTACAGCACGGTGCTCGGCGTGGTGTGGATGGACGTCAAGGTGCTGGTGATCCCGTTCCTCGGGTTCAACTACGTGATCGGCTCGGTGGTGCACGTGCACCACATCCAGCCCGAGATCCGCTGGTACCCCCGCCGCGAATGGACCAAGTTCCGCGGCCAGATGGAAGGCACCACGATCCTGCGCACGCCGTGGGTGCTCGACCTGTTCTTCCACAAGATCATGGTGCACATCCCGCATCACGTCGACATGCGGATCCCGTTCTACGGGCTCGAGCCGGCGGCGGCGGCCATCCAGGCCGAGTTCCCCGACGTGGTGCACGATGAGAAGCTGCGGTTCCGCACCTTCGTGGCCAACAGTCGGCAGTGCAAGCTCTACGACTTCGAGGCCGGCCGGTGGATGACCTATGCCGAGGGCGCCGAGTTCGTGGCCTGGGCCGACCCCGACCAGCAGACCGCCCGTGAGCGCCCGCGCTTCGCCAAGGGGTCGATGGTCAAGTAGTCGAGTTCGTCACGTAGCTCTACTCGAGCAGGTCGACGACGAACACCAGGGTCTCGTTGGGTCCGATGGCCCCACCAGCGCCGCGAGCGCCGTAGCCCAGGTGTGGCGGGATGGTCAGCTGGCGGCGACCGCCGGCCTTCATGCCGGCGACGCCCTGGTCCCATCCGGCGATGACCTGCCCGGCCCCCAGGTTGAACTGGAACGGGTCGTTGCGGTTCCAGGACGAATCGAATTCCTGACCGTCCGACCAGGCGACGCCCACGTAGTGGACGGTGACCGGCTGGCCCGACACGGCCTCGGCGCCCTCGCCGATCTCGATGTCGGTGATGATCAGCTCGGCCGGCGGTGCGTCCGACGGGATGATGACCAGGGGCTTCTGCTTGTCGCTCATGGCCGCACGGTAGCCGCGGGCAGCAAACGCACGGCAAATTCTCAGAAATGGGTCAGGGATGCCCGGGAGCCGCCGATCGGCTGCGATAGCGTCATGTTGTTGTGCGTTGGGTGGGAGCACGGCTCGTCTCGCTGACCTGGAGTTCATCATTCCCCCCGAAACCTTTTTCCCCTCCGAACCGGACACGACCGTCGACCCTTCCATCGAGCCCGGATTCGACGAGACCGGTGCGCTGGCGCCGCCCCCACCGTCGTCCGGTCGCAAAGGTCGCGTGGTCCATCCCCGTCGTCGGCGGATGTTGCTCACCGTCTTGGCCGTCTTCGCCATGGTGATGGTGCTTCCGGCCACCTCATTGGTCGCCGCCCTGCGTGCGCCCGGCAACACGACCACCACCGAACGGTCGGTCGAGTGGCTGCGCGACCACAACTTCGGTGGCGTCGTCAACCGGGTCGAGCAGTGGTGGTTCTCGAATCATGCCCCGAAGCAGGGCGGCGAGCCCGACCGCGGCATCACCATCGCGGCGCCCCCCGACGAGGGCAAGCCGCGGGCCACCACCCCAGGTACGTCCGGCGCCAATCAGGTGGTGGCGACCGCTCGCCCCGCCGATGTCGCCGTTCCTGACGGCGTCACGCCGCTGCCCAACGAGGGCGTCTGGCAGGCGGTTGGACCGACCTTCGGCGGTTCGCCGGCGATGTATGCCACGCAGGTGAGGCCCGACTCGATCCACACCAGCCTGCTCGACGGCCTGGTCTGGATCGATCCCAAGCTGGCTCGGTTCGAGACCCATCCCGGTTTGCAGGAGCCCGGCGGCACGTGGGCCACTCCGCCGCAGGTGCCCACGAACGAGCGGCTGGCGTTGTTGGCCGCGTTCAACGGCGGTTTCCGTATGCAGGACGCTCGGGGTGGCTTCTACCTCGAAGGCAAGGCGCAGAAGCCTCTGCGCGACGGCGCCGCGTCGTTCGTCATCACCAAGGACGGCACGGCCACGATCGGCCAATGGGGTCGTGACGTGAAGATGACCCCCGAGGTCGTGTCGGTGCGGCAGAACCTCGACCTCATCGTCGACGGTGGCCAACCGGTGGCGGGGCTCGACGACAACTCGAACGGCAAGTTCGGGGCGACGCTCGGCAACAAGGTCCTGGTCTGGCGATCGGCGGTTTGCGTCGACACCAACGGCGGCATCATCTACGGCTACGGCGACGGGCTCGGCGCGCTGTCGCTGGCCCAGCTGATGACGCGGGCCGGCTGCCAGCGGGCCATGGAGCTCGACATCAACCCGGGCTGGACCAGCTTCAACTTCTACGGCGCTACCACGGCCGGCGATCCGTCGACGGTGGTGGGCACCAAGCTGCTGCCCGACCAGCACAAGCCGGCCAACCGTTACCTCACCAACGACTCTCGCGACTTCGTCGCCGTACTTTCTCGCCAGAACTGAGCGAGCTCGGCCGTTCACTCGGTCAGCCGTTCACCGGGGCGACGACCCGCTCGCCGAACTCGGCCAGCTTGTCGCCGATCTTGGTCGGGTTGTAGGTGAGCGGCGGGATCACGACCCGGCTGACGCCCATCACGGCCAGTTCGCCCAGGGCTTCGACCGGATCGGGAGCAAAGGCGGCGGCGCCACCGGCGGTGATCTCGATGGCGTCGGGGTCGCGGCCGGCCTTTTCGGCGCTCTCGCGCATGACCACCAGCAGTTGGCGCAGGTCGTCGTTCGAGCCCTTGCCGGGAAAGAACCCGTCGCCCAGGCGGCCGGCGCGGCGGGCGGCGATGGCGGTGTGGCCGCCGATCACGATGGGTATCTGGCCGTTGACCGGCTTGGGTTGGCTGATGGCGTTGTCGAAGTCGAAGAACTCGCCGTGGTGGCTGGCCTTCTCGTCGCCCCACAGTGCCCGCATCACCTCGACGTACTCGTCGGTGCGCCGGCCCCGGTCGGCGAACGGCACGCCCAGAGCGTCGAACTCCTCGGCCAGCCAGCCCACGCCGATGCCCAGCAGCAGTCGACCGCCCGACAGCTTGTCGAGGGTGGCGCACTCCTTGGCCAGCACCACCGGATTGCGTTGCGGCAGGATCAGGATCCCGGTGCCCAGCTTGAGCGTCGTGGTCTGGCCAGCCAGGAAGGCCAGCCAGATCAGTGGATCGGGAATGTCGGTGAGGTCGCCGCCCGGCATCTTGCCGCTGGCGTCGTAGGGGTACTCGGACTCGTACCCGTCGGGGACGATGACGTGCTCGACGGTCCACAGACTCTCGAAGCCCGCCCCCTCGGCCGCGCCGGCGATGGCCCGCGCTCCTTCCGGCGTGGCGAACGGTCCGGTGTTGGCAAACGCGAGTCCGAAATCCATGGTTCCCCCAAACAGCGAGCAGTTGCCCCCAACCTAGAGCGGCGTCACCCAGCTCGGGCGGGTTGGTGGGATCGTCGCCGATCCATCATGGTTTCCTCATCTCTCGGTTCCACGATGGAAGGGTGGATGAGCGAACAGCGATCTCGTGGCTGGGCCGTCGAGCCGGGTTTGGGCTCCGGCCCGGCGAGCTGGACGCCGCGGTCGCGCTCGGGGTCGACGCTGTCGTCGACCAGTTGATCGACCCGGATGCCCACGGGGTCGCGGCGGCCCCCGACCCGTGGACCGGCCTTGACCTCGGGTTCTATCGACCGGGCGATCCTGGCGCGTCGGCCCAACGCCAGGCGGTCATACGGGCGTGGCTCGACGCGATGATCGCCACGCCTCGTCCGCTCGACGAGTGGATGCGCTGGTTCTGGCACGGCCACTTCGTGTCCACGCTGCGCACGGTCAAGGACGCTCCGCTGATGGTGGCTCAGCTCCGAGTGTTCGGTCAGCTCGGCCTGGCTGACTTCCGAACCCTGCTGCGGGCGGTCACCGTCGACCCGGCCATGCTGCTGTATCTCGACGGCAACACCAGTCATGTCGACGGCGTGAACGAGAACTTCGGTCGTGAGGTGCTCGAACTGTTCACCCTTGGTATCGGGTCGTATTCGGAGGACGACGTGCGGGCCGGGGCCACCGCGCTCACCGGTTGGGTCGTCGATCGTCCGGGCCAGTCGGCGACGTTCCGTCCCG
>JAYUBX010000444.1:0-3467 GCA_043740665.1 Candidatus Neomicrothrix sp. | reverse complement strand
CGAGCCTACCGGACCAACCTCTCCGTGTCCGCAAGCCGGCCGTCCATCCCAGCCAGCCGGGTCAGCCCCCGCGGGCCCGGAGCTCAACCGTGACGTTGTCGGTGCGACCCGACCGTTCATAGGTGATCGCGATGTGGTCGCCCGGCTGATGAGCCTGGACCGAGTCGACGACATCCTGACTGCTGGAGATCGGCTGACCATCGATAGCGGTGATCACGTCCCCCGATTGCAGCCCGGCGGTGCTGGCCGCCGAATCGGGAGCGATGTCGGTGACGAACGCGCCGTCCGTGGTGCGCACGCCGTACTGGGACCGAACCCCGGCGGGGATGTCTCCAACCCCTTGCGTGCTCACGCCCAGGAAGGCGGTGTCGGGAGTGACCGTGCCCTTGCCGTCCTTGATCTCTTGGATCAGGGGCTTGATGGGGTCGATGGCGATGGCGAACCCGATGTTCTGGGCGTCGCTGATGATCGCGGTGTTGATGCCGACCACCTGACCATGGGCGTTGAGCAAGGGGCCACCAGAATTGCCCGGATTGATGGCAGCGTCGGTCTGGATCAGGTTGCGAAGAGTCTCGTTGCCGGCCTGGATGGTTCGGTCCTTGGCCGAGATGATCCCCTCGGTCACACTCGGCGGCCCACCCAGGTTGAGCGCATTGCCGATGGCCACGACGTCGTCGCCGACCTGCACGTCCGACGAGTTGCCCAGTTCGGCCGCAGTGAGCGGGCCGGGATCGCGCAACTTGATCAGGGCGATGTCGTCGTTGGGCAGACTGCCCACGAGGTCAGCCGACACACTGCGGCCATCCGACAGCGTGACCTGCATGGTCGTGGCCGATTCGATGACGTGGGCGTTGGTCAACACGAGCCCGTCTTCGGAGATCACCACTCCCGATCCAGCGGCGCCGAACACCCCGGCCCTTGAGGTCTGGCCCGTGTGGATCGACACGACCGACGGCTGGGCCTTGCGCAGCAACCCCTGGATGTCGAGACCGCCTCGGTTGGCCAACTGCGAGTTGCCGACCGAACTCGATGCCGTCGAGGACGAGGCGTGCCCCCACCCGGTGGCCAGGACCAAGCCGGCGGTCAGCAACGCCGCCAACACCGCGCTGGCGACGGCGACGACCACCAGCGCTCGCCGACCGGCTGGCACACCGGCGGCCGGTGGCTCGAAGGGGCGGGTCGGCAGCCCCGGAAGGGGAGCACCGGTATCGGCGTAGGCCGTGGGATAGGCCAGCACCGGCCCCGGCGGCGACGGAGGCAGGTCGAGGCCCGAACGCATCAGGGGAGGCGAGGTTGGCGGCGAGGTCGGGAGCGTGTCGGCCGAGCGAGCCGCACTCGCAATGGGTGAACTCGCGATGGGTGAACTCGCCGGCGCTGGAGGCGAGAACGGGCTGAAAGACGGCAAGGGGGCGGGCGGCCGGCTGGGCGGCGGGGTCGGCGGCACCGATGATGGCGGGGCCCATGGCCGAGGCGCGTCCGACGGGAGCTTCGAGGCGCTCTCGTCGTCGTCCACCATCACGCCCTCCGGCGATCGCTCATGAAAGAATCTACGGCGGTTTGTCCTGCACCGTCGCGCGGACGGTACCGTGACCGAACCACATTCACCGGGTCAGAAAGTCAGCTGGGAACTACTTCTGCCTCGACTCCGTACAACCAGGAGACAACGGAGGCGACATGGACAACGAATGGATGGCCGTCGGCAACTGCCGAGTAGAGCCGCCCGCAATTTTCTTTCCCAGCGATGGCGTCGGCGTCGAGATCGCCAAGCGAATCTGCGTCGATTGCTCGGTCAAGCAGCCCTGCCTCGAGTACGCACTCGAGAACCGCATCGATCACGGTGTCTGGGGCGGCACGTCCGAGCGTCAGCGACGCCGCATCTTGAAGAAGCGCAAGTCGAGCACCCCCCTCTTCGTCTGATCCGAACGGCACGCCCGGCGGAAGGTTGAGCGGTGCTCGAATGTGTGGTGAACCTCAGTGAGGGCCGTCGCCTCGACGTGATCCAGTTCATTGCCCGCGCCGCGGGCGATGACCTGCTCGACATCCACGTCGATGGCGATCACCATCGGTCGGTGCTCACCCTGGTGGGTGAGGGCGCGGCCCGGGCGGTGACGGCGGCGGCGGTGCTGGCGCTCGATCTGACCGGCCATGACGGGGTGCACCCTCGCATCGGGGTGGTCGATGTCGTGCCCTTCGTACCACTGGGGCGCTCGACGATGGACGACGCCCGGGCCGCTCGCGACCGATTCGCGGCCTGGGCCGGTGACGAACTCGGGGTGCCGTGCTTCGCCTACGGCGCCGAGCGATCCCTTCCGCAGATCCGAGCAGGTGCGTTCTCCGACTTCGACCCCGATGCGGGACCCGATCACCCGCATCCCACGGCCGGAGCCATCGCCGTCGGGGCACGTCCGGTGCTGGTGGCGTACAACCTCTGGCTGGCCGATCCCGACCTCGATCGGGCTCGATCCATCGCCCGCGACCTGCGCCGACCGGCGGTACGAGCCCTCGGACTGGCCGTCGGCGACAAGGTGCAGGTGTCGATGAACCTGCTTGATCCTTCGACGGTCGGGCCCGCCGAGGTCTATGCCTGGGTCGCCGACCAGGCACCAATCATGCGGGCCGAGTTGGTGGGCCTGGCCCCCCGGGCCGTTCTCGAGCGCACCGACCGAGCGGCGTGGACCCGGCTCGATCTGGCCGAGGACCGCACCATCGAGGCACGCCTCGAAGCGCAGGGCCGCTCACTCGACTGAAGCGGCGTCTCCCGTTCAGCCGGTACTGGACGCGGCGCGGGCCAGGGCCCGCTGGCGGCGGATGCGGCGGCGTTCGCGCTCGCTCATGCCCCCCCAGATCCCGAACTTCTCACCATTGGCCAGGGCGTATTCGAGGCAGTCCTCGCGTACGACGCAGCCTCGGCACACTTCCTTGGCCTCGCGAGTCGACGCCCCCCGCTCCGGGAAGAACAGGTCAGGATCGACGCCAAGACAGTTGGCGTAATCCTGCCACGATGACTCCGCAGGTTCGTCGGCGGCTGCATGATGCATGTCCGGCCTCCTTCTCCCCGCCCTGGCACAACCCAGAGCTGTCGACGCAACGTTGGTCGCACGGACAGCTCGCCCCCCTCGAAGAACGTCGGTGTTGCCCACCGGCGATCCCCTCGGACGAGTGGCTCGTACCACATCTGTAATTACAACGCTGTGATCATGGCCCGGCCACGGGCCAGGCGCAAGTAGAAGTTTGAATTTCTCCTTGCCACGACACGGTTCTCGCTCGTTCCCGTTTTGGCCAACCGCCCCACGGGGAGGTCAGGCCGAGCGGCGACCGCGGAGCAGCTTGCGCTTCTGCTCGATGAAATCGACCAGGACAAAGTCGCCCAGCGTCTCCGGCGTCGTGAAGAACGCCCGGCCTCGATTGAGCTCGGTGAGCTTCTCGATGAACTGCTGCAGGTGCTGGGTGGCGTCGAGCATGAAGGT
>JAYUBX010000443.1:0-2735 GCA_043740665.1 Candidatus Neomicrothrix sp. | reverse complement strand
TTCTTGCCGACGCCGGTCTGCCACAACTCGACCAGGACCGGCTTGCGTCGCTTCGGCAGGCGTCGGATCGGCTCGACCGAGATATCCGGGCTCAACGGTGGAGCGGGCTGGGTTGCTGTCACAAACGGACCTCCGGATCAACCGGTGATGATCGAGGCGAGGGCAGGCCATGGGCATGGCCCCACGCGGAACCCGACGCTACCCACCGGCGGCAATCGGTGCGAAACCGCAGTCGCGATCAGCGGGTGTGATCGTGGTCATGTTCGCCGCCGATCACCCAGGTGCCGTAGCGGTTGGTGATGTCGAGGTCTGGTCCCGAGAGTCGTAGGTCGAGCACCAGGGACTCGGCGATGTCGGGCACGTCGACGGTGATGGTGCCGACCCGGACGCACGAGTCGGCCGCAAGATCGCCGCGGAACGTCCATGCCTGTCGCGGTTCGGATCCGTGCGACAGGTCGACGCGAACGACGATGTCGCGGAACGAGATCCGGGCGTCGCTGACGGCGTGGATGTCGAGCACCAGTCGGTCACCGGGATGCACATGCTCGGGGGGCCGGTCGGCGACGACGATGACCGGCTGGCAGGCGGCCTGCAGGGCGGCGAACGCCGGCTTGGGCCGGCGACGATGGTCGAGGACCGATGCGCTCACGGCCGGCGCGCCGTCGGCAAACGAGAACAACGCGAACCCCCCGGTCGGTTGATACTTCAGTCGCCGCAGGGTTTCGATGTGGTAGCGCACGACCCGGGATTGGTAGGCACCGGTCGCCTCCTTCCAGTCGGCGTACGTGTCGAACCGGTCGGGCGGCACGTATCGGTTGAACGAATCGGCATGCAGGCCGTGGTGGCGGGCCAGCGAGACCCAGTCGAGGTCGGGCCACGACTGGGGGTCGACGAACTCGTCGGTGGGCGGCACTGCCTGCGCGCCGAACTCGCTCACGAACCGGGCCAGGCGGGGCCACCGGGCCAGGTGGGCCGGCAGGGCGTGTTCGTCGCCGTGGTGCCAGCCGAGCGAGAGGTGGCTGTCCGTGCCGTCGAGTTGCGGAAGGTGGGGCAGGACCCCCGAATGGGCAATGACCGGGCGACTGCCATCCTCGGCTTCGAGCACGGTCTTGATGGCCCGGTCGAGCAGGGTGCGGTTCCAGCTGGGCAACAACTGGGCCGCGACGCCGGGCGGGTCCGGTTCGTTGTGGCCGCACCACACGAAGACGGACGGGTGGTGGGCGAGCACATCGACGGCTTCGCGCGCCTGGCGTCGGGCCTCGCGCCCAACGGTTCGGCTGTAGCCCGATTGCAGGGGGAGGTCCTGCCAGATCAAGAGCCCGGCCCGGTCGGCGGCGTCGTAGATCTCGGGGCGGCTGACGTGGGCCCGCAGGCGCAGGAAGTCGAGCCCGGCGTCCACGGCCAGCGAGACATCGGCGGCAAAGTCGCCGGCCTCGGCTTCGGCCAGCGCCATCCGGTTCGGGCCCTGGTTGGCGCCTTTGAGAAAGAGTCGCTCGCCGTTGATCGACCAAATCCAGTCTCGGACCTGCACCGAGCGCAGGCCCAGACTTCGAGACTGCTCGTCGCTCAACGCCCCATCCTGGGTGTGCACGGCGATGTGCACATCGTACATCGAGGGTTGGCCGAGCGCCCGGGGCCACCACCGTTCCGGCTCGGGAACGGTGACCCTCCACTCGAATCGATTCTCGCCGGCGGCCAGGGGCTGAGATCGTCGCACCGTGATCGGGGATCCGTAGTCGCCGGCGGGCGTGATCGTCGTGAGCAGGTCGACGGTGCGTGCTTCGGCGGTGTCGAGCACCGCCCGCAGGCTGACCACCGCGCCCTCGTCGCGGACGTCGCCGCACCGCACCCGAGAATGGCGGATCCGCACGGCCCCGGATTGCTCGAGCCGGACCGGCCTCCAGATGCCGCCAGGGTTCCAATCCTGGTCGAACAGCGCGCCGTCCTGGAACGCTCCGGTCAGGCTGCGCTTGGCGTCAGGATCGACGGGACGAGCGCACGCGACCTCGAGCGCGAGGGCGTGCTCCCCGCGGCTGGCCAGGGCATCGGTGACCTCGAAGGTGTGCGGAAAGAAGTACCCCTCGGTGTCGCCGAGGTAAGTGCCGTCGAGCCACACGTCGCTGGTGTAGAAGATCCCGTCGAGCACCAGCCAGGTCCGACGATCGGTCGGAGCTGATGCTGCGCCTCTGGCCGTCGTCGGGTCGGCGCCCGGTCCGAACGGCTCGGGCGTTGCGAACGCGGTGCGGTGCAGGACGGGTCCGTCGGTGTCGGCGAAGGCCGGATTCGACCGCCAGTGGCCGGGCACCGTGGCGAGCGGCCAGTCGTCGTCGTCGAAATCGGCTTCAGCGTAGGACCGTCGATTGACCTCGTCGGAGCGGGCGGCTCGCCAGGTGCCGGAGAGGTCGACATCAGGGGCCATCGCGGCTGCAACCTACCGGCTGTTGCCACCCACCCGGCAAGCCTCACGCTAAGTGGTTGATCTGCCTCAACGGGTGGCAGACGCTCTCAGATCCTTCCTCGGGACGCCGATAGGTGAACGAACTACAGTGAAAGACACCTACGGGACGGGGGGGCACGAGTGCCCAACACATCCACCGACCTCCATGCGGAAGTCGGCAAGACTTGGGAGCGTGGACCCGCGCCCGCGTCTTCCCGCCCGGGAGAAGGTGGGTCCTCGTTGGCCGAGGTGGATGGCGTCGAAGGTCGGGAGGTGGAGGTGGCGCTCATCACGCGGG
>JAYUBX010000442.1:0-2480 GCA_043740665.1 Candidatus Neomicrothrix sp. | reverse complement strand
GCACTCGGGGCGAGGTGCGCAGCGGCGATCTGGTCGCGGTGCTGTCGGGCTCGCCGGAGTATCAGGGCCGGGCCACCGACACGCTGCGGTTGATGCGCGTGCCGTGAGCGGCGCACCACCGGCCGCGATCGTCGATGAGGTCGTCAACGGACTCGCTGTCTATTGCCGTGACGCGACGATCTCGCCAATCGCCCGAGTGGTGCTGGTGCACGGCTCGATGGATCGGGCCGCGTCGTTTCTGAAGGTCGTCCGGCGTCTGCCCGAGTTCGAGATCGTGCGCTATGACCGTCGGGGCTACGGCCGCTCGGTCACTGCCGGCACTGCACTGTCCATCGACGAGCAGGTCGACGACCTGTTGGCGGTGCTCGGCGGCTCGCCGGCGGCGGTGATCGGCCACAGTCTGGGTGGCGTCATCGCCTTGACCGCGGCCCAGCGTCATCCCGAGCTGGTGCCATCGGTCGGCGCGTTCGAGGCACCCATGGCCTGGTCCGACTGGTGGCCCACGGTGTCGGCCGGCGCGGCGGCAGTCGAAGCCAGTCGCCACGCCAGTGCCGAGGACGCGGCCGAGCAGTTCATGCGGCGCATGATCGGCGACGAGCGTTGGGAACGACTGCCGAGTCGCACCCGGGCCGAGCGCCGATCCGAGGGGTCGGCGCTGCTGGCCGAGCTACGAGCGATCCGCGGCGCCGCTCCCTATGACCCGCGGCAGCTCACCGTGCCGGTCGTGGCCGGGTACGGCACCGAGTCGAAGCCTTACCACCAGCAGGCGGCCCGTCAGCTGGCCGAGGTGGCGCCCTACGGTGAACTGATCGTGATCGAAGGATCCGGCCACGCCGCCCAGAGCAGCCATCCCGACGTGTTCGCCGAGCTCGTGCGTCGAGTAGTCGAGCGCGGGGCCGAGTTCGCTCCCTGACTCACTGACTGACGGGTTGGCCAATGGCCCTAGAGTCCTGTCCATGTCCGAACAACGTCCCGTCAGCCTCACCACGTCGGGTCCGCCCGAAACGGTGCTCGATGCCGAGCCGGCCGCCGTACTCGCCGAGCTGGCCGCCGCTCTCGAGCTCCCCGAGTCCGACCGCCGAGCCGCCGTGGCCCAGATCGTGGCCGGCCATCCTCGTTTTCTCGACGGCTGGGCCCGACTCGGTGAGCTCGGCCGTGACCCCATCGAGGCCTACGCCGCTTTTCGGGTCGGCTACCACCGGGGGCTGGACCGGCTGCGCCAGAACGGCTGGCGGGGGAGCGGCTACGTGCGTTGGGTGCACCCCGAGAACCGGGGCTTCCTGCGTGCGCTCGACGGCCTGCGGGCGACGGCTCAGATCATCGGCGAGTCCGACGAAGAGGATCGCATCGCCATCTTCCTGCAGCAGCTCGACCCCACCTGGCCGCCCGCCGACCGCTGAGACCAGTCGAGGCCAGTCGGGGCCAGTCGAAGGAGTCACCACGGCCATCGCCGAGTTCACCGACCCCCGGCTGGTCGCTGTGTACGACACGCTCAACCCGTACGCCACCGGCACGCAACCCGACTTCTATGCCCAGCTGGCCGCCGAGACGGGCGCGGCAGCCATTGTCGATATCGGATGCGGGACCGGACTCATCACCTGTGATTTGGCCCGCCAGGGGTACCGCGTGACCGGGGTTGACCCGTCGCCGGCCATGCTCGAGATCGCCCGATCCCGACCGTACGGCGATCGGGTGACGTGGATCGACGGCGACCCCCTTGCGCTGGGCCCGCTCGAAGCCGATCTGGCCGTGATGACCGGGCACGTGGCCCAGTTCTTCCTCACCGATGAGAGCTGGCGAACCGCTCTCAGGGCGGTGCGAGACGCCGTGCGCACCGGCGGACACCTGGCCTTCGAAAGCCGCAACCCCCTGGTGTGCGCGTGGGAGCAATGGACGAGTGCCACTCGCTCGTCGACCATCGATCCCGCGGCCGGCCGGATAGAGACCTGGGCGGAGGTCCACCGGGTCGAGGACGACATCGTCACCTACGCGAATCACTATGCCTTTGACGAGACGGGCGACGAACTGGTCTCGCTGACCCGTCTACGGTTCCGCACCGAATCGCAGCTCACCCGGTCGCTGGTCCACGCCGGATTCGCCGTCGACCAAGTCTTTGGTGACTGGGACCGGCAACCCGTGGGGCCCACATCCCGTGAACTGATCCTCGTCGCCACCCGCACCGAGAGACCCTGAGGCCAGCCCCGACCCGCGCCTGAAGACCGCCCGTGGGCGGTCTACGCGGTTGGCGCTGAGTAACTCGGCCGGTTTCCCCATCGCTTCGGTGGTTAGGTGCCGGGTGGGGGTCGCGGCCTTGGTGGCGTTGGCTGTGGAGGGTGTGGCCGGTGGGGGTGATCCAGGTGAAGCGTTGCTCGTCGTCAACCGTCATGACCCATCCGTGGCGGTGGGTGACGCCGTGATGGTGCCGGCATAGCAGGGCCAGATTGTGCAGGTCGGTGTGGCCGTGGTGGTCCCAGTGGGTG
>JAYUBX010000441.1:0-1611 GCA_043740665.1 Candidatus Neomicrothrix sp. | reverse complement strand
TCAGACGAGGTCACCGTGCTGGTCGGCCGTCGCACCGACAGCGCCCGCGTCGTCGAGATGAACTCGATCGTCAAGACCTTCGGGCGGTCCGGCCTCGGTTCGGGCCGACGCCAAAAGACGATCGCCGTCGGCGGCGTCGATCTGCACATCCGTCAGGGAGAATCGGTCGGTATCGTCGGCGAGTCGGGATCAGGCAAGACCACCTTGGCACGAGTGCTGATCGGCCTGGAGTCAGCAGATTCGGGGACGACTTCGGTCGACGTCGGCGGCACGTTGACCGCTGTCAATCGAATGCCTCGCGACTTCGCCCAGTTCATCTTCCAGGACCCGGGTGACAGCCTCGACCCGCTGATGTCCGTCGGCGAAATCATCAGCGAGCCACTTGTGCTGCGCGACGGCGGTCGCGCAGCACGCTACAAGGCCCAGGTCGCAACGCTGCTGGACGACGTTGGCCTGCGCGCGTCGATGGCCGATCGACGGCCGCTTGAGCTGTCCGGCGGGCAACGTCAACGCGTCGCCATCGCCCGTTCGCTGTCGACCAAGCCGAAGCTGATCATCGCTGACGAGGCAGTCGCGTCGCTCGACATGTCGGCGCGCGGTCAGATCCTCAACCTTCTCGCCCGGCTGCAGCAAGAGCACGGCTTCGCCTACTTGTACATCTCGCACGATCTCTCGATGGTGCGCCACGTCTGCGACCGGGTGCTCGTGATGTACGCCGGTCGCGTCGTCGAAACCGCCGATGCCGACACCCTGTTCGCCGATCCCCACCACCCATACACCCAAGCGCTGATCTCGGCGGTCCCCGTGCCAGACCCGACGGTCGAGCACGGTCGCCGGCGACTGCTGCTGCGCGACGTCGCGATCGACAGCTCTACGTCGGCGGTCGGATGTGCCTTCCGCTTCCGATGTCCGCTCGCCCAGGAGCGATGCGCAGTCGAACGCCCGGTGATCGACGCCGAGGGCAGCCACGGCGTGGCCTGTCACTTCAGCGGCGAGGCTGCGGCGGCCTTTCGAGCACTTCGTCGGTCGGGACGAGTTGAACCCTGATGAACGGAGCGGTATGACTGCGAACAGAGTCGGCCTCGGTGACGGTCTGGAGGGCCGCGGCGTGATCGTCACTGGCGGCGCGAGCGGCATCGGCCGGGCAACCGTCGAGGCAATGGCAGCTGCCGGCGCACGTGTCGCCGTGCTCGACCGCAACGCGGACGGCATCGAGGCGACCATCGCGGCCACCGACGATCCCGGACGACATCTCGCCGTGCCATTCGACCTCTCCGACATCTCCGCGATCGGCGCGGCCGTGGAGCGCGTCGAGACAGTATTCGGCGATCTGTGGGCGCTCGCCCATGTGGCATCCGTGCTGCGTCGGCAACCACTCGACGATGTCACCGAAACCGACTGGGACGTGCAGCACGACGTCAACCTCAAGGCATCATTCTTCCTCAACCGCACCGTCGGACAAGCGCTGATACGCCGTGGTGGCGGGGGGCGGATCATCAACTTCACGTCGGCGGCGTTCCTCACCGGCGCGCTCTCCGGCAGCGACGCCTACGTCGCGAGCAAGGGCGGTGTGGTCACGATGACACGCAGCTTCGCCAACACGTACGGCCC
>JAYUBX010000440.1:0-6846 GCA_043740665.1 Candidatus Neomicrothrix sp. | reverse complement strand
GCGGCGATGGCCTCGGCCACGCCCAGATCGTCGCCCCCTCGGGCCACGACGGCCTCGGCCCGATCGGCCGCCGCCTGAGCCCGCTGGCTGTCGATGGTCTCGGCCAGCTCGGCCAGGTCCGACAAGATCGTCACGTTGTCGTCGGTGATCGAGATGAAGCCACCGTGCACGGCGGCCAGCTGACGCTTGCCGTCGGCCTCGATGATCTCGATGGTCCACGTGGCCAGGGCACCGATGAACGGGGCGTGACCGGGCAAGAAGGCGATGTCGCCCCCACCGATCGTGCGGGCCAGCACCATCGATGCCTCGGTGGTGAGCAGCACCCGCTCGGGCGAGACCAGCTCGACCTGCAGCGGCATCAGGAGTTCTTCTCGAGCTCGCGAGCCTTGGCCCGCACCGAGTCGGCGTCGCCGACGTTGAGGAAGGCCTGCTCGGGCAGGTCGTCCAGGTCGCCGTTGACCAACTGCTCGAACGATTCGATGGTGTCCTCGATCGAGACGGTCACGCCTTCGAGGCCGGTGAAGACCTTGGCCACGTTGAACGGCTGCGACAGGAAGCGCTGCACCTTGCGGGCCCGGTCGACGACGATGCGATCCTCCTCGGACAGCTCGTCGAGACCCAGGATGGCGATGATGTCCTGCAGCTCCTTGTATCGCTGCAGCACTTCCTGCACCCGGCGGGCCACGTCGTAGTGACGCTGGCCCACGACCTCGGGGGCGAGGATGGTCGACGTCGAGGCCAGCGGGTCGACCGCCGGGTAGATGCCCAGCGAGGCGATCTCACGCGAGAGCTCGGTGGTGGCGTCGAGGTGGGTGAAGGTCGTGAACGGCGCGGGGTCGGTGTAGTCGTCGGCGGGCACGTACACGGCCTGCAGCGAGGTGATCGAACGACCTCGGGTCGAGGTGATGCGCTCCTGCAACTCGCCCATCTCGTCGGCCAGGGTCGGCTGGTAGCCCACCGCCGACGGCATGCGGCCCAGCAGGGTCGAGACCTCGGAGCCGGCCTGCACGAACCGGAAGATGTTGTCGACGAACAGCAGCACGTCCTGGCCCTGAACGTCACGGAAGTACTCGGCCATGGTCAGCGCCGATAGGGCGACCCGCAGGCGCACGCCCGGCGGCTCGTCCATCTGGCCGAATACGAGGGCGGCCTTTTCGAGCACCCCGGTCTCTTCCATCTCGAGCAGCAGGTCGGTGCCCTCACGAGTGCGCTCGCCCACGCCGGCGAACACCGACACACCACCGTGCTGGGTGGCGACCCGGTTGATCATCTCCTGGATGACCACGGTCTTGCCCACGCCGGCACCGCCGAACAGGCCGATTTTGCCGCCCTGCACGTAGGGGGTGAGCAGGTCGATGACCTTGAGGCCCGTCGGGAAGACCAGAGCCTTGGGCTCGAGGGTGTCGAACGCCGGGGCCTCACGGTGGATGTCCCAACGCTCGGTCACGTTCTCGAGCACCGACGCCGGGGCGTTCAGCGGCTCGCCGATGACGTTCCAGACCTTGCCGAGGGTGATGTCGCCCACCGGCACGCTGATGCCTCGCCCGGTGTTGTGCACGAGCGTGCCGCGGGTGAGACCGTCGGTCGGCTTGAGGGCCACGACTCGCACCCGGCTGTCACCGATCTGCTGCGCGACCTCGCCGGTCACCAGCACCTCGTTGCCGTCGAGGTTGATCGTCCACTGCACCGCGAAGTTGATCTCGGGCAGTGAGCCACGCGGAAACTCGACGTCGACCACAGGCCCGGCAATGGCCACAACGCGGCCGTCCTTCAGGGCGGGCCGGGCCGGAGCGGCGCTCGTGGGGTTCTCGGTGACGGTCATCTGGTGTTCTCCTGGTGCAGGCGAGGTGGGATCAGTGGCGCGACGCGAGATGGTCGCGCTGATCGAGGTTCTGGGCGAAGGCGTGCGAAGGGGTCAGGTGCTCGAGCAGCAGGTCTTCCGAGCCGCCCTTGTCGTTCTTGAGCGCCTCGGCCCCACTGACGATCTCCATGATCTCGGTGGTGATCGAGTCCTGACGGGCCCGGTTCATGATGCGGGTGAGCTTGGTCTTGAGTTCTTCGGCGTTGTCGGTGGCGGCCTTCATGGCCCGTTGCCGGGCGGCGTGTTCGGACGCCGAAGCATCGAGCAGGGCCGAGAAGATCCGAGACTCGACGTAACGAGGCAGGATCTGGTCGAGGATGCCCGACGGGGACGGCTCGTACTCGAGATCCGCCGAAGGTTGGGCCGGCTCGGTGGTGCCACCGTCGCCCTCGACCTCGAGCGGCAGGAACCGACGCAGAACCGCTTCTTGGGCCGCCGAGTTGATGTAGCGGGTGAAGGCCAGATCGACCGTGGCCAGGTCGCCCGACTCGAAGCGCTCACGAACGGCGGCCGCCACCTGGCGGGCATCTTCGTAGGTGGGCCGATCGGTGATGCCGCCGAAGCTGGCATCGATGCGGTAGTTCCGGAAACGGAAGTATTGCTCGCCCTTGGTGCCGACCACGATGAGCGAGTAGTCACGACCCTCGGCCTGACGGGCCAGGATCTCGCGCTCGGCCATGCGGATGACGCTCGAGTTGTAGCCGCCACACAGCCCGCGATCGGACGTGACCACGATGAAGGCCGCCGTGCGGGCATCGGGGTTGTCGCGCAGCAAGGGATGATCCTTGCCGGCACCGGCCCGAACCAGGTCGAGGATCACCGACGTGATCTGTTCGCTGTAGGGACGAGCCGCGGCGGCGCGTTCCTGGGCCTTCACGACGCGGGTGGCCGAGATGAGCTCCATCGCGCGCGTGATCTTCTTGGTCGACTCGACGCTCTTGATGCGACGGCGGAGGATCCGCTCCTGACCACCGGCCATGGCTAGGCGTCCGCCCCGCTGGCGGCGTCGGCCTCGGTGCGGGCGATCTCGTCCTCGGGCAGCACGGCCTCGGCCGGGCCGCCGGCCCTGGTGACGACGGCTTCGCCGATGGCGACGTCGTCGTCGGACACGCCGGTTAGCGGAGCCTCGGACGGCACGAACTCGTCCTTGAAGGCGGCGATGGCCGCTTCGAGGGCGCCGTCGGCCGGCATCTTGCCGGTCGTGCGGATGCTGTCGAGCAGGTCGGTGTGACGGCCCCGCAAGTAGTCGAGCAGGTCGGCCTCGAAGCGCTTGACGTCGCTCACCGGGATGTTGTCGAGGTAACCACCGGTGCCGGCGGCGATGACGGCCACCTGCTCGTTCATGGCCATGGGCGAGTTGAGGTTCTGCTTGAGCAGCTCGGTGAGGCGGTAGCCGCGCTCGAGCTGGGCGGCCGAGATCTTGTCGAGCTCGGAGCCGAAGGTGGCGAACGCCTCGAGCTCACGGAACTGGGCCAGGTCGAGCTTGAGCGTACCGGCGACCGACTTCATGGCCTTGGTCTGGGCAGCACCACCCACGCGGGATACCGAGATGCCCACGTCGACCGCCGGGCGCACGCCCGACTTGAACAGGTCGTCTTGCAGGTAAACCTGACCGTCGGTGATCGAGATCACGTTGGTCGGGATGTAGGCCGACACGTCGCCGGCCTTGGTCTCGATGACCGGCAGGGCGGTGAGCGAGCCGGCACCGAGTTCGTCGGACAGCTTGGCGGCCCGCTCGAGCAGACGGCTGTGCAGGTAGAACACGTCGCCCGGGTAGGCCTCGCGGCCCGGCGGGCGGCGCAGCAGCAGCGACATCTGACGGTAGGCCTCGGCCTGCTTCGAAAGATCGTCGTAGACGATGAGGGCGGCCTGGCCGTTGTCCATCCAGTGCTGGCCCATGGCGCAACCGGCGTAGGGAGCGAGGTACTTGAACGGGGCCGGATCGCCGGCCGAGGCCACTACGACGACGGTGTAGTCGAGGGCGCCGTACTCGCGCAGGGTGTTGACGGTCTGCGAGACGGTCGAGGCCTTCTGCCCGATCGCCACGTAGATGCACTTCACGTCCTGACCCTTCTGGTTCAGGATCGTGTCGATGCAGACCGTGGTCTTGCCCGTCTTGCGGTCGCCGATGATCAGCTGACGCTGGCCCCGACCGATCGGCGTCATGGCGTCGATCGACTTGATGCCGGTCTGCATGGGCTCGTGCACCGGCTGGCGGCCGACGATGCCGGGGGCCTGGACCTCCATGCGGCGCAGCTCGGAGCCGACGATGGCACCCTTGCCGTCGATGGGCTCGCCGAGGGCGTCGACCACCCGGCCGAGCATGGCGTCGCCGACCGGCACCGACAGGATGCGGCCGGTGGCCCGAACGGTGCCACCCTCCTCGACCTGGGCGGCCGACTCGGCATCGCCCAGGATCACCGCGCCGATCGACTCTTCGTCGAGGTTGAGGGCCAGCCCGAGGGTGCCCCCCTCGAACTCGAGCAGCTCGTTCACGCCGACATCGGGCAGGCCCGACACGCGAGCGATGCCGTCGCCGACCTCGAGCACCAGACCGACGGTCTTGGTCTCGACGTCGGGCCGGAAGTCGGCCAGGTTCTTCTGGAGCGCAGCGGTGATGTCGCCGGTGTTGATGGTCAGTTCTGCCATGACGTTGGTTTCCCTTTAAGCCTTAGAAGGACTCACGAAGTTGGGCGAGGCGATGGCGGACGGAGCCGTCGATGACGGTGTCGCCGATCTGGGTGACGATCCCACCGAGCACGCTGGGGTCGACGACGACGACGATGTCGACGTCCTTGCCGGTGGCCGTCTTGAGCGACGCCGCCAGCCGGGACTTCTGATCGTCGGTCAGCTCGACCGCCGAGCGGACCTCGGCGATGTGGCGATCGCCGCTCGACGCGGTGAGCTCGAGCAGGCGGCCGACGATGGCCGGCAGTTCGCGGGCCCGGTCGAGACCGACGATCAGCGAGACGAGCGCAACCGTGGTGGCCGACGCCTTGCCGTCGAGCAGGTCCTCGCAGATCTGCTGACGGCGAGCGGCGGGGATGTGCGGGTCGATGAGCGCATCGCGCAAATCGTCGCGACCCTCGAACACGCGGGAGAAGCGGAAGAGCTCGTCCTGCACCTCGTTGGCATGACCCTCGACGGCGATGATGTTCAGGAACGCCTCGGCGAAGAGCAGATTGCGTTGTTCGCTCATCGGGGTGCCCCCACCTGGGTGATGTAGGTCTCGATCAGGGCGGTCTGGGTGGCGGCGTCGAGGTTGCGGTTGACGACCGCCTCGGCCGCGCCCATGGCCAGGCTGGCAGCATCGGTCTGCAGGTCGGCCAGGGCCTGACCCTTCGACGCTTCGATGTCGGTGACGGCCCGGGCCTTGAGCTCGGCGGCGTCCTGGTCGGCCTTGGCCTGCAGCTGCACCTTCAACGAGGCCGCGGTCGTGGCCGCTTCGTCGAGGATGCGCTGACGCTCGTTGCTGGCATCAGCGATGCGGCGCTGCACGTCGGCCAGCTTGGTCTGGGCGGCGGCCTTGGCCTTGGCCGAATCGTCGAGTTCGGCGGCGATGCGATCGGTGCGCGACGACAACGCCGTCTTGATGGCGGGGCCGGCCTTCCAGATCAGCAGGAAGAGGATGATGAAGAAGGCGATCGATCCCCAGATCACTTCATTGATGTCGCTCGACAGCAAGAAGCCGTTGGGCTCCTCGGAGGCCGTGACTACGAATTGAAACATGGGCGGAGTCTCCTGGGTACGGGTCGGCAGATCAGCTCGGAGAGCCGGCCCGGTTGACGTAGTCCTCGATGACCTGCATCTCGGCGGCGGCGTCGAGCGGCTTCTGCACGACAGCCGATGCGGCCTGCACGGCGATGTCGGCCACGCCACTGCGTAGCTCGGCCATGGCGGTCGTCTTGGCGGTGGTGACCTCGTCGGCGGCGGTGGTGCGCATGGTGGCGACCTCGGCTTCGACCCGGGCCAGGACCTCGGCCCGATAGGCGTCGGCTTCGGCGCGAGCGGCTTCGATGATGCGAGTAGCTTCGGCCTTGGCGCGGGCCAGACCGTCCTCGTACTGGCCGATGGCGTTGGCCAGCTCGGACTCGGCCCGCTCGGCCTGGTCGAGATCGTCACGAACCTTGGCGGCCCGATCGGCCATGGTCGACGTGATCGGCTTGAGCAGCACGAACTTCATCAACGCCCACAGACCGAAGAAACAGATCGCGCCCCAGAACAGCTCGTTGGCCACGGGGAGGATCGGGTTCTTGGGTGCCTTCTCGACCACCGCCTCGGCGGCGAGCAGCAGGGTGGACAGCGCCATCAGACGAACTTGAGCAGGATGAAGACCACGAAGCCGATGAGGGCGAGGGCCTCGGTGAAGGCGATGCCGAGGAACATGGTGGTACGCACCATGCCGGCGGCCTCGGGCTGACGAGCCATGGCCTGAACCGACTGCCCGACCAGGTAACCGATACCGATACCCGGGCCGATGGCGGCGAGGCCGTAGGCCATGCCGGCGCCCTGAGCGGCGGCTTGGGCCTTGAGGTCGGCCGGCAGCTGGGCGGCGGCACCGGTGTCCTGGGCGAAGGTGGCGACCGTAGCAAGAACGCTCATTGTCTTGGAATCTCCTGTAGCTGTGGGATAGGCACCACCGGCGACACCGGCAGCGACAACTTGATGGTGCGGATGGTGGGAATCAGTGCTCGGGATGCACAGCGCCACCGAGGTACACGGCGGCGAGGATGGTGAAGATGTAGGCCTGCAGGAATGCCACCATGACCTCGAAGCCGGTGAGGGCGACGAGCATGGCGAACGAGAACGGCAGCACGAGCGCCAGCAGGCTGGCGGTGAACAGCGTGATGCACAGCACCCCGAAGGTCACCAGCAGGATGTGGCCAGCGAGCATGTTGGCGAAGAGCCGCACCGCCAGCGAGAAGGGCCGCACGATGAAGGTCGAGATCAGCTCGATCGGCGTCACCAGGATGTAGAGCGCCTTG
>JAYUBX010000439.1:0-2118 GCA_043740665.1 Candidatus Neomicrothrix sp. | reverse complement strand
GTCGACCGCCCACGTCGGCACGATGCCTGACTTGGCGGCGACGGCCACAACCTGTTGCTGCAACCGCTTGCCCCGCGGCATGGTGCCGTCGGCGATGTGGCGCGCCACGGTCTTGCGGTTCAGCGCGCTGGCGGTCAGGCCGAGCGCCACCACCACAAGGATCAAGACGGCCCAGGCCATCGGTACCTGCTCTCAGGAAAACTTGGTTTGGGGGCGCCCCGGGCGGCGCCCGTCGATGATCAGGTCCACCTTCTCGTTGTAGAACGCCACGCGCCCGGCGATCCCGATGGACTCGGGCAGAGGGTAGCGGTACCACCACACCAGGTCGTCGTGGGTGGCGCCGTCGATCACCACCGAGTAGTACTCAGCGGTGCCCTTGTACGGGCAGTGTGACTCGGTTGCGGTGGCGACGAGCAGGTCCATGCGTACGTCGGTCTTGGGCAGGTAGTAGCGAACCGGCAGCCCCGTCTCGAACAGCAACACGGGCGCGTGAGAATCGGCGACGGTCACCCCGTCGATCTCGACCTGCACGTGGCGCGAGCTGGCAAGCACGTCGACCCGGGTGTAGGGGCTGCGCGGGTGCACATAGACCTGAACGTCTTCCTCGAACCACGCGTCCATGGCATCCCAATCGAGACGGATCGCGTGGCGGAGCTCGTCGATAGGCGAGCTGGGGTACTGCTGGGCGGCATCGGTGATCTGGGTGTCGCCGACGTGCAAGTGAAAGAACTGGGCGTCACCCCGGCTGGGCGAATGCTCGGTGTGGGTCGAGTCGACCAAGAGCTCGCGGTGGACATCCTGCTCGGGCACGTAGTACGTCGGGTAGTAGGGCGCTTCCCAGACCAGCAACGGGCTGGTCGTGTCGGCCACCAGCCGGCCGGCGGCGTAAGCCCGCACCCGTTTGTGGCCGGTCTCGACCTTGACGCGTCCTCGATCGGCCATTGACGGTGTCTCCTCAGTCGGTGAATTCCAACACGGCCGACGCGCCGGTCAGGTCGAGCACGGCCCGAGTCGAACTCGGTGGATGGCGCATGACCAGCCGGCCATCGTGCTCGTGCACCGTTCGGGCCGCATCGACCAGAGCGGGGGAAGCAGCGCCGTCGATGCGTTCGACCAGGCTCAGATCGAGCACGATCGTCGACGCCGAGCGGGCCAACGCCCGGTCGACCTCGGCGGTGAGCTGGCCTGCTGTCTCGGCTACCAGGTCGCCGTCGAGGCCCATCACGGTCATCTCGCCCAGGTCGAGCACCCGGACGTCGAGCGTGGGTGACGCATCAGACATAGGGGTCAGGCTCCAGTCGAGGGGGCAGAGACTCGGGCGGCGAAACAGGAAGGCACATCTTCGTTCTCTACCCTAGGAGCACCGCGCCCAACCCCACGGGCTCGACGTCGCTCTCGATCATGGCGACGCTCGACATCCCGTCATGATCGAATAGGTCGATGTCGGCTACCCCTGCTCTGGTCGCGGCCCTGGGTTGCGCCCTGTGTTACGGCGTCGGGTCGGTGCTCGAGCAGGTTGGGGCCCGCCGCGAGCAGATGGCCTTGTCGATCGATCCCCGGTTGCTGCTGCGGTTGGCCCAGCAGGGGCCCTATTTGGCCGGGCTGGGCCTCGATGTTGTTGGCTTCGGACTCTCGCTGTTGGCCCTGCGGACGTTGCCGCTGTTTCTGGTGCAGTCGGCCGTCGCCGCCAGCATCGCCGTGACCGCGGTCGTCGCTCGGCTGGTGCTGCACACCGTGCTCGACCGGTTCGATGTGGCCGCCATCGGGGTGATCGTCGTGGGTCTGGTCCTGCTGGCCGTGGCGGCCGCTCCCGATGCCAGCCGCCCGGTTGGGACCACTTTCCGTGTGGTGCTCTTGCTCGGCGTGCCCGTGCTGGCCCTGGCCGGTGCGGCGCTGGCCCGCTCGACGACGGCCCGCGGCCACCTTGGCCTGGCCGCAGTGGCCGGGTTGGCCTTCAGCGGCACCGCGGTGGCCGGTCGCACGATCGTGCTACCGAACCACTTGCTGGCGCTCGTCGGCCGACCCTTGGCGTGGGCACTGGTCGGCTACGGCGGCCTGGGCATCTTGCTGTTCTCGATCGCCTTACAACGAGGATCGGTGACCACGACCAACGCGGTG
>JAYUBX010000438.1:0-4492 GCA_043740665.1 Candidatus Neomicrothrix sp. | reverse complement strand
CGAACTGCCTCGATGAGCTCCCCGGCGCTCGGGGCATCGTGCAGCGCCGGTGGCGGCGTCGGTAGGGGTGGACCGATGGCCGATGACCCAGCCAAGTCGGGTCGAGCACTGATGAGCCCCAGCACGTCGTACTCGTTCTCACAGACCCGACGGCCGATGGCGGCCAGCTCGACCGAGCGGCTGGCGCCGGTGAGGTGGCTCGATGCCTGCATCACGCAGATGACTCCCCAGCGCAGCGTGCCCAGCAGCTCCCACCACCGCACGATCTCGGGGTCGACGACCAGGCCGGAGGCGGCCTCGTAGGCGGCGAACAGCTCGTCGTAGCCACCGACTCCCGCCACCGGTGCGCCGGACCCGAAGCGCCAGGCCCGCACGCAGAGCCAACCGAGATCCTCCATCGGATCACCGAGGTGGGCCAGCTCCCAGTCGAGCACCGCCCGCAATCCCTGCTCGTCGACCATCAGGTTGCCGAGCCGGAAATCACCGTGCACCACACTCGGTTCGACGTCGACCGGCCGGTGGGCTTCGAGCCAACGCAGGCCCAGCTCGAAGGCAGGATGGGGCTGCCCAAGTACGTCGAGCAGGTCCCGCAGCTGACCGACCGGTTCGTGGTAGCGCAGATAGCCGGCCTCGGTCGGCGACACCGCGTGGATGGCGGCGAGGGCCTCGGCGCACTGGTTGACCAGGCGACCCCGGGCGGTGGCGAACTCCTCGTCCCGCAGGATCCGCCGGGCGATCGTCTCGCCATCAGCCCACCCCAGCACAAGGAACGGCGCGCCGATGACCGCGACGTCGTCGCTGGCGGCGATGACCCCGGCCACCGGCACGCCGGCCGCGGCCGCCGCCCGCAAAAGCCCCGCTTCACCCTCGAGCGAGAAGCTGGCGCCCAGCCCGGCGCCGGGCCGCACTCGCTGCAGCACCATCGCCTCGCCGCCACCGTGCAGCGCATCCAGCAGCTCGAACGACCACGTCTCGCGGGACGCGCCGCCCGACAGCCGCCGCAAGGCCCGCACCTCGAGCCCCTCACGATCGAGCGTTCGCTCCAGAAAGATGGCCAGCCGCTCTGCGATGTCGTCGGTGTCCGCCATAGTGGTCCGACGCTACCCGTCAGTCGGTGTCGGACTCGTCGAGGATGTCGCCGACCAGCTCTTCGAGTAGATCCTCGAGCGTCACGATGCCGGCGGTCGTGCCGCCGTCGTCGCTGACCAAGGCGAAGTGCACCCGCACCCGCCGCATCTCGAGCAGCAGATCCTCGAGGGAACGGTCACGCGGCACCACGAGCATCTGGCGCACCAGCCGCAACGGCACGGGCCGGTCGGCGCCAACCGCGTCGAGCGTGAGCAGATCCTTGGCGTGCACGAACCCACGCACATCGTCGAGACCGGCGGGACCCTGCACCGGCAACCGCGAGTGGCCGCTGTCGACGACGACCTGCTCGGCCTGGGCCACGGTGGTGGCCGAGGTGATCGATCGAATATCGGACCGGGGAACCATCACCGAGGCCACGTCGCGACCCCCGAAGTCCAAGACGCCGGTGAGCAGACCGTGGGCGAAGTCCTCGATCAGACCCTCGTCGTGCGATGCCGCCAACATCACCGTGAGCTCTTCGGCGGTGGGAGCGGCCGAAAGATCGTCGCCCGGGTGCACCCCGAAGGCCCGGGCACCCAGGTTGCCCATGGCGTTGAGCACCCGCACGACCGGCCGAACCACGAACAGGTAGGCCCGGTTGACTCGCACCACCCGCTGCAGGGTCCGTTCGGGATCGGCCAGCGCCACGTTCTTGGGCACCATCTCGCCGATGACCATGTGCAGGAACACGACGATGGCCAAGCCAATGAGGACCGCGACCGTGTGGCTCACCCCCGACGGCAGATGCAGGGCTCGCATCAGCGGTTCGAGGACTCCGGCCATCGCCGGCTCGGCGACGAGTCCCAAACCGAGCGAAGCCATGGTGATCCCGAGCTGCGCGCCGGCCAGCAACAAGGTGACGTCGCCCGCTGCGGCCAAGGCGAGCCGCGCTGAGGGCGATCCTTCGATGGCCAGCTCCTCGAGCTTGGTGCGCCGCGATCCGACGAGCGAGAACTCAAGGGCGACGAAGAAACCGTTGATTGCCAACAGCACCGCCGAGATGACCAAAGCCATCCAGCCGCTCATGTCGGGTCGCTCGCGCGTTCGAGCGAGACCGTCGCGACCCGCAGCCCGTCCATCGTCGCGACCTCGAGCCGCCAGCCGTCGAACTCGAACCGGTCGCCCACATCGGGGATGCGGCCCAAGCGGTCGAGGACGAACCCGGCGAGCGTCTCGTACTCGCCGTCGGGCGGCTCGAAGCCGCAGGCCTCACCGACCTCGTCGGGGTGCAACGATCCCGACAGCACCCACGGACCCTGGGACGGCCCGACCTCGGTGAGCCGCGGCTCGTGTTGGTCGTACTCGTCGTCGATCTCACCGACGATCTCCTCGATCACGTCTTCGAGCGTGATGATGCCGGCCGTGCCGCCGTACTCGTCGACGACCACCGCCAGGTGGTTCCGGGCGCCGCGCATGTCGGCCAACAGACCTTGCAGTGACCTTGTCTCTGGCACGACGACGACCTCGGACATGATGTCGCCGATCGGCGTCGTCGCCCGCAGATCTGGGGCGATGGCATGCACGATCTTCACCAGCACCACGCCCACGATGTCGTCGAGGTCGAGCCGGTAGACCGGGAACCGCGAGAAACCAGTCGCCGCGGCGAGGGCGACCAGGTCCGAGGCGTGATCGTCGACCGCCACCGCCGATACCCGCAATCGGGGCACCAGCGCGTCGGCCGCGGTCTTGTCGGCGAACCGTACCGACCGGGCGAACAACGACGACGCGTTGTCGCCGATGGTTCCTTCCTCGGCTGAGGCCGAGAGCAGCCGAGCGAGCTCGGACAACGAACGCACCGATTCGAGCTCTTCCTTCGGTTCGATGCCGAGCCGGCGAACGGTCCAGTTGGCGGCATGGTTCAGCAGCCGGATGACCGGGCCGAACACCGTTCCGTAGAGCTGCAGGAACGGCGCCAACCACAGCGCGGTCGTCTCGGGTTTGGCGATGGCGACCGTCTTGGGGGTGAGCTCGCCGACCACCATCTGCGCCACCGTCGCGATCAGCAGGGCAATGGCAATCGAGAACGCCCGCACCAGCGCCTCACCCATCAACGGCCGCAGCAGGGGCTCGAGCAGATGGGCGATCACCGGCTCGGCCAGGAACCCGAGCAGCAACGACGTCACCGTGATGCCCAGCTGGGCACCCGACAGCTCGAACGACAGCCGGCGCAGCAGGGTGGTGACCAGTCGCGCTCGCCGCGAGCCGTCAGCCGCCAGACCCTCGACTCGTGAACGGTCGGCGGCGACGAGGGCGAACTCAGCCGCGACGAACACCCCGTTGGCGGCGATCAGAACAGCAACGGCCAGCAGCCCCAGCGCGGTATCGATACCCATCAGTGTCGCCTGGATCGGCGCGCCGTCAGAACCACACCTGTCGGCGCGCCAGGTACCGGCCCGTGCCGGCCTCGCCGGTGAACTGTCCGTCGCGGGCGACCTCGCGTCCCCGCGCCAGCACGAGCGATGGCCAGCCAGTGGCGACCTGGCCCGCATAGGGCGAGTGATCCGTGCGCATGTGCAGGGCGTCAGCGTCGAGCGACTGGGTGCGGCCCGGATCCCAGACGACGACATCGGCGTCGGCGCCCACCTGGAGCGAACCCTTCTGCGGCCAGAGCCCGAAGGTCCGGGCCGGCGCCTCGGCACACAGCCGCACCCAGTCCGAAGGGGTGAGGCGGTCGGCCTGCACCCCGGCCCACACCAGGGCCAGGCGAGTCTCGATTCCGGGCAGGCCGCCAGGGATCTCGGTGAAGTCAGCCCAGCCGTCAGGACGTTGCGCGATCCCCCCGTGGCGGTCGTGCATCCAGAACGGACAGTGGTCGGTGGCGACGGTGTGCAGGTGGCCCTGGCCGAGGCCCTGCCAGAGCTCCTCGTGATGCCAGGGATCGCGCAGCGGCGGGGTACAGACGAAGTTCTCGCCGTCGTCGCCTTCGAGCCGACTGACATCGAGATGCAGGTACTGCGGGCAGGTCTCACCCAATACGGTGACGCCGCGATCCTGGGCCTGGCGGATCGCCGCCAGCGCGGGCGCCGAGCTGACGTGCACGATGTAGATCGGCGCCTCGATCACTTCGGCCAGCATGGCCGCCCGCGCCGTCGCTTCTCCTTCGACGACCGCCGGCCGGGTTCGCGAATGCTCGATGACCTGGGTGCGACCCTCGAGCAGGGCTTGGCGGCGCAGCGAGGTGATCGCTCCGCCGTTCTCGGCATGCACCGTCACCAAGCCACCGTGCTTGCCGGTGAGACGAAGCACGTCGGCGATGACATCGTCGTCGACCTGCAGGGTCTCCGGATAGGCCATGTAGAGCTTGAACGAGGTGATGCCCTGCTCGACGCAGTCGGCCACGTCGCGTTCGGTGGCCGCCTCGACG
>JAYUBX010000437.1:0-1830 GCA_043740665.1 Candidatus Neomicrothrix sp. | reverse complement strand
GGGCCGGCTGCCTCGATGGTTGCGTCGAGCGCAAGCGCGACTGCGGGCAGCTCGGACGCCGGGTCGGCATGGGCGATCGAGCCGCCAACGGTGCCGCGGTTGCGGATCTGGAAGTGCCCGACGTGGGGCAGAGCCTTGGCCAACAGTGGCGCGCCGGCAGCGACGGTGGCATCGTGTTCGGCCGCCGATTGGCGAACGAGAGCGCCGATCCGCACCTGGCCGTTCGACCGCTCGATGCGGTCGAGCCCGGCAACCGCGTTGAGGTCGATGATGTGGTCGAACGACGCGAGTCGCAGTGACATCAGGGGCACCAGGCTCTGCCCGCCGGCGAGCACCTTGGCATCGTCGCGATGCTCGGCCAGCAGGCCGACGGCTTCGCTCACATCCGTCGGTGCGTGGTAGCGGAACTTGCTGGGTTTCACAGCCCTGTCCTTTCGGGATGGCAGCACGCCACCGGCTGCCCGATCAAATCGTAACCTATTTCCTCGGCGTCAGAGCGAGGGGAGATGGCGGGTCGCCAGCACGCCCATCGCCGGGCCGACGAGTTGGGTACGGCGCATGGCCTGGCCTGCGGCATAGGCGAGCAGATCGACGGCGGCGACCTTTCTCGCACGAACACCCTCCAGCAGTTCGGCGGCGCCGTCTGCGACCGTGGTCGGACGGTGACCGAGGAGGGCTTCCAGATCGTCGAGTTCGGCGACGGTGTGGGTGCCGCGTGCGCGATCGACCTCGCGGAGGTACTTCACGACGCGCGCCAAACCTTTCAGGAGCCGAGCGGCGTACGGATCGGTCAGGTCCGGCCCGATCCGGTTGCGCATCTGATGGAGTGCCGCGTCGAACAGTCGTGTGTCGTCGGTGTCGGCCAGCCCGGGCAGCTCGACCGGGGGCAGACTCGTCCCCATCGCGGCGGCCAGGGCCTCGACCGTGAGCCGACGGTGCAGTGTCCCGTAGATCAGGCGGTTGCCGTGCTCGGCATCAAGGTCGGCCTCGCCCCCCGTTCGTTCCGTTCCGAGTACGGCGATGCGGAGTTCGGCGAACAGGGCGTGGTAGCGGATGCGGTCACGATTGGGTTCGACACCGGCCGCCTCGGCGTACCGGGCCAGGAATTGCTCGAAGTCGGGCACCGGTTCCTGGGCGTTGCGGGTGCCGACCCAGGCAAGGTCTTCCATCGGGTCGCCGAGGTGGGCGAGTTCGAAGTCGAGCAGGGCCGTCACGCGCTGCCCATCGTGGAGGAAGTTGCCCGGGCCGGTGTCACCCTGCACGAGCGACGGCCTGGTGTTGCCGGTGGCGGGCACGTGGTCGCGCAGCCAGATGAAGCACGCGGTCAGGGTCGGATCGGGCACGCCGGTTGCGTCGAGGCGCGACTCCCAGATGTCGAGCTCGCGTCGGACGGCGTTCTCGATGGTGGTCACCGGCCCGAGACCGGCCAGATCGAGGTCGGCCGGATCGGCTGCGTGGAGCCGGGCGAGCCATGGCGCGAAGTCATCGATGATCCGCGTTTGCACCGCTGGGTCGAGTCGGGCAAAGGCTGCGTCGCCGTCGACGCGCTCGAGCAGAACGGCCTCGAGTTCGGGGTGGACGCCCAATACGGCGGGACTCGGCACCCCGGTCGAGTGCACGGCGCGATAAATGTCGGCTTCACGGCGCAGCGTGTAGTGCTCGTGGACGCTCGGCGGTGCGCTGTCGGCCCGGAGGAACCAGCGCCGGCCCGCCTCGCCGTCGACATCCCACGCCTCGTGGCGGCCACCGCCCGGCCGCCGTCTGAGGATGATGCCGGCGTCGCCGGTCAGCTCCGAGATCCAGTCCGTGAGCGCGAGCAGCCTGATGTCG
>JAYUBX010000436.1:0-2906 GCA_043740665.1 Candidatus Neomicrothrix sp. | reverse complement strand
GGCAGCTCGGGCTCGCGGTCACGCTTCTTGAACAGTCCCATGGTCAGAGACCGAAGCCTTCGAGCATGCCGGGGCGACGGCCGGCCGTGTAGCCGCCGTCGACCACCAACGCATGACCGGTGACGAACGAGGCGTCATCCGATGCCAGGAAGAGCGCGGCGCCGGCGATCTCGTCGGGTCGTCCGAACCGGCCCAGCTTGTGCTCGTTCTGGATGCGTTCTCGATAGATCTCCATGCCCGGACTGTCGAGCACCGAACTGAACATCGGCGTCTCGATGAAGCCGGGGCAGATGCAGTTGCTGCGGATGCCCTTCGAGCCGTAGTCGATGGCCAGGTTCTTGGTCAGCATCACGACGCCCGCCTTCGAGGCGTTGTAGGTGCTGCCGCCTTCGGTGCCCTCGATGCCCTCGACGCTGGCCACGTTGATGATGCTGCCCGAGCCCTGCTCGAGCATCGGTCGCAGCGCGTGCTTGCACACCAGGAACGTGCCGGTCAGATTCACGCCGATCACGCGATCCCACTCGTCGCGATCGAGCAGGTGGACGGGCCCACCTCCGGCGACACCGGCCGAGTTGACCACCACGTCGAGTCGTCCGTGGCGCTCGACGACCTGGTCGACGGCGTTGCTCACCGCCGTTTCGTCGGTGACGTCGACTTGGTGGTCTACCTCGCCGGCCAGATCGAGGGTGACGACGGTGGCCCCCTCGGCCACGAATCGTTCGGCGCAGGCGGCACCGATGCCCGACCCACCGCCGGTGATCAGAGCGATGCGACCGTCGAGACGACCCATCAGCGGGCCAGCGCTGACTTGAGGATGGCACCCGCGGCGTCGACGGCTCCGGCGGCGACCGGGCTCATCGAGCCCATCGAGAAGAACCCGTGGATCATGGTGTCGTACCGGGTGAGCTCGACGGGCACTCCCTCGGCCCGCAGAGCGGCCACGTAGGCCTCGCCTTCGTCGCGCAGCGGGTCATACCCTGCGGTCAGCACGGTGGCCGGCGGCAGGCCCGACAGGTCGGCGGTGAAGAGGGGAGAAGCCAGGGGGTCCTTGGCGTCGCCATCGGTGCCGAGATAGAGATCGGTGAACCAGGTCATGGCCGCCTTCGAGAGCAGGTAGCCCTCGCCGTTCTCGTCGATCGAGGCGTGCGACAGGGTCAGATCGGTAGCCGGATAGACGAGAAGCTGGTGCACGAGAGCGGGCCGGCCGGCGTCACGAGCCCGCACCGCGGTCGCCGCCGCCAGGTTGCCGCCGGCGCTGTCGCCACCGATGGCGATTCGTGCCGGGTCGCCGCCCAACTCGGCGGCGTGGTCGGCCACCCACTGCAGCGCGGCCCAGCAGTCGTCGGGGCCGGCCGGGAACGGGTGCTCGGGGGCGAGCCGGTAGTCGACCGAGACCACGACGGCATGGCCCCGGTTGGCCAGTTGGCGAGCGGTGCCGTCGGCGCTGTCGAGATCGCCGATGACCCAGCCTCCGCCGTGGAACCACACCAGGATCCCGAGCTTCGAATCGGCGCTGTCGTTGCCTTGGGCGGTTGGGTGGTAGATCCGCACGGGGATGTCACCGCCTAGTCCGGGCACCGTTTGGCTGACGACCGATGCGACCGCTTCGGCCTCGCCCGCGATGGTCGACATCATCTTCATCAGACCACGGGCCTCGTCGACGCCGAGCTCGGACAAATCGGGCGAGTCGGGTCCGCCGATGCTGTCGAGCAGGCTCTGGATGGTCGGATCAACTGGCACGAATCCCCCCGGGTCGGTAGCGAGCGCTGATCCTATGACCTTCGGAGAATGGCCCGGCCGCAATGCTCGGTCAGCGAAAGACCCCGGCGGCCGGGACCGTTACTCGCTCGTCGACCCGGTCGTCGCCCACCATGGCGGCGGCGCGCTCGGCGTCGGAGTCGACGGCAACGGTACGCAGGCCCGCATCGAGTTCGACGATGGCGACTGAACGAGCTGGCACGTCTCGATCGTGCACGACGGTGTGGCCGACGATGCGCCCGATGCCCGTCGCTGCGGGATCGAGGGGCAGGGTGGCGATGGCGGCCCGGGCGGCGGCGGTGACATCGATCGGAGCGCAGAGTGCCGGACCCGGTTCGGTCGACCAGATGGCCACCGCGGGCTTGGTGAGCATCCCGCTGACCGACGTAACCATGCCGAAGGTTCCGGGGTCGCGACGCAAGCGATCAGCCATCGCTGCGGTCGAGTGCAGCACGTACGAGTTCAGCGGTCCCCCGCCGAACGTCATGCCGCCGGTCACGGTCAGCGGCCGGTTGTCATGCTCGGTGTCGATACCGAGCTCGCGGGCTTGCACCTGCACCGCCGCCGGGAAGCAGCTGTAGATGTCTCGATGGGCGACCCCATAGATGTCGATGCCGAGTGCATCGAGGACGGCCTGGCCGGCGAGTGCCGTGCCGAATGAGCGATGCAGATCGGCCCGGGCGGGCAGCGGCACCATCGCCTGCGATTCGGCCGTCGCCGACAGGAACAGCCAGCGGTCGCGGGGCACGCCGGCCGCCTCGGCGACAGCCACCGAGGTGAGCAACAGCGCTGCGGCCTGGTCGACGTTCCACTGCGAGCACAGCCGCTTGGTGTATGGGCTGGCGATCAGGCGATTGGCCAAGTCAGGCGTGGCGATGGTCTCGGCGTTGGGACCGCTGCGATCCCACGCGTCGGGGTTGGCCGCCGCGACCTGGGCGAACCCGGCCCAGAGCTGACCGAGACGCACCCGCTGTTGGTCGGCCGAGAGCTGGTCGTGGTGGCGCAAGACGCTCTCGACCAGCGCGTACTGATGGGCAGGTACGGCCAGGTCTCGTTCGATCTCGACCCCGGTGATGATCTCGCCGTCGGGCAGCAACAGCTCGTCGGGCTGTCCCTGCATCAAGGTGTCGGACGGTTCGACGCCCTGA
>JAYUBX010000435.1:0-3644 GCA_043740665.1 Candidatus Neomicrothrix sp. | reverse complement strand
CCCGAGCTGCTCCCCCGCCCCTGGCCGGGCCGCCGGGCCCGCGACCTGCTGGCCCGCAGTCGACGGCTGGGCATCCTGCTCCGCGAGGAGCACAACAAGCCGGCCCTCTTCGCTCCCTTCGACGACGTCGTCGACACCATTCCGTAGCCACCACCATGCTCGTCGCCGACCGCGAGTTGGTCGGGCGCTCGGGGTGGTTGACTACGTCAGTGTTTCGACGATTGGTGTTCCTCTTCGGCGTACTCGCCGTGCTGACGGCGGCGTGCTCGTCGACGGCCAACCCTCCCGCGGCGACGACCACCACCCCCGAGCCCAGCGGCACCAGCGTTCCCATGACGGCAGTGACGGCCAGGGGCACCATTGCCGCCGGTGGCGCCTGGCGGCCGTGGTGGATCGCCGGTGACTCGGTCTCGCCCGGCGACCCTCGACCGCCGACCGGCGGTGACGATGTGCGCGCGGCCCTCGACGCCCTGCTGACCGGTCCCACCGCGGGCGAGAGCTCGTTCGGCAACAGCAACGACATCGCCTCGACGGTCACCATCAACTCGCTGGTCGTGACGCCCGACGGGATCGCCACCGTCGACCTCAATCGCAAGTTCGAGACGGCCGACACCCGCCCCCAAACCGCGCAGGTCGTCTACACGCTCACCCAGTTCCCGCAGGTGACCAAGGTGAAGTTCCTGATCGATGGCCAACCCAACGGAGCGACCGGCGTACCGCCCATCGGGCGATCCGACCTAAGCTTCCCCGCCGCCTGATTCAGGAAACTGGGCACGAAAACGGACGGTATCCGGCCTGCAAAGATGCCCGGTTTCCGATTTTAGGTGAGGTTTTCGACGAACTTTTCGAGTTGGCGCAGATTGCGGCACTCGAAGGTGCCGTCGCAGTTGACGCCGTACTCGCCGACGATCGAGTCGCCCGTATCCCAGTAGCTCTTGGGCTCGGGGTTGAGCCAGAAGACGTGGCGGGCCTTCTTCTGGATCTCCTTGACGACCCACGACTGTGACGCGTGGTAGTTGTTGCGGGCATCGCCCAGGATCAACACGGTCGTCTTGGTGCTGACGTCCTTGCCGTGGCGCTGCCAGAACACCTCGAGGGCGTGGCCGTAGTCGCTGTGGCCGTCGACCCACACAACGTCGGCCTCGGTGTTGACCCGGTGGACCGCTTCGCCGATGTCGTCGACCCCTTCGAAGAACCGGGTGACCTCGTCGAGGCCGTCGATGAAGACGAACGACCGCACCTTGGAGAACTGGCCCGAGATGGCGTAGACGAGATGCAGGGTGAACCGGGCGAAGGCCGCCACCGATCCTGAGATGTCAGCGATGACGAAGATCTCGGGCTTGGACGGCCGCGGGTAACGGAATTTGAGCTCGGCCGGCACCCCGCCGTAGCTGAGCGAGTGGCGCACCGTGCTCCGGAAATCGAGGGGGCCCTTGCGGCCATGGCGACGCTTGCGGGCCAGTCGCACCGCCAGCTTGCGGGTGAGGGGATAGATCGCCTTGCGCAGCGACGCCATCTCCTCACGGCTGGCGTGCATGAAGTCGACGTCTTCGGGCAGCGGTTTGCGCAGGGTCTTGGCCATGGCCTCGACCCCCCGATCAGCCACCAGCCGACGACGGATCTCGGCCTCGACTTCTTTCTTCAGCTGCTCGATGCGGTGTTCGTACTCGTCGCGTTCGAGGCGCTCCTCGAGGTTGGTGAGCTCCGGGGCGTCGGTCTTGGCCTGCTGCATGAGCTGGTCGAGCACGGCGTCGAGATCGAGGTTCCGCAGCGTGCGGTAGAGATAGTAGGTGCCGCCTACTGGGCGGCCCGGCTCCATGCCGGCGTAGCGCTTGACCGCTTGACGAGCCAGCGCCCGCATGAGGGCGTCATCGCCTTCGAGCAGCGCCTTGTAGAGCATGGCAGCCAGTTCTTCGGGTGAGAGGGCTTCGCCGCCACCACCCGACCCCTTCATGCCATCCGCTCCCTCGGGGGACTCTTGGCCTTCGGCGTCGTCGTCGGGGGCGACCAGCTCGCCGTCCTCGCCCAACGTGTACTCGCGACCCCGCAGCGAGAAGTAGACCTCGAACACCGTCTCGAACGCCCGCCAGTGCGCGTTGTTCTTCACCAACGTGGCGGCCAGCGAATACTTGAACGCCTCGCGGTCTTCGAGCGGGATGTGCTTGACCGCTTGCATGGCGTCGAGGTTCTCGGTGAGGCTCACCGGAAGGCCGGCCTCACGCAGCTCACGGATGAACCCACTGAGCAGGTCGAGCATCGGCTCGCCGACGATCGAGGGTTCGCCCGCCGCTCCCCCGGCACCAGTCGGGGTGATGGTGTCGCTCATGACCGGCCCGCGCTCACGGGGCGATCTTGCCGAATGACCGACGCCCGCCGCTCTTGTCGTCGGACAGTTCCTTGGTCGCCTTGGCGATGTCGCTCTGGTACTTGAGCAGGATGTTGAGGTTGCCGACGGCGTCGGCCTCGTTGACCGATTCAACACCGAGCAGCACCAGAGTGCGAGCCCAGTCGATCGTCTCGGAGACCGACGGCGCCTTCTTGAGCTCGAGCTGACGCAGCGACCGCACGATGCGCGACACCTGATCGGCCAGAGCCTCGGTGATGTCGGGCACCTTGGTGAGCACGATCTCTTTCTCGCGCTCCATGTCGGGGTAGTCGATGTGCAGGAACAAGCACCGACGCTTGAGCGCCTCGGAGAGCTCACGGGTGTTGTTCGACGTGAGGAACACCAGCGGGATCTGCTTGGCCACGACCGTGCCGAGCTCGGGGATCGACACCTGATAGTCGGACAGGATCTCGAGCAGCAGGGCCTCGGTCTCGACCTCGACGCGGTCGACCTCGTCGATCAGCAGCACGACCGGATCGTCGGCGCGGATCGCCTCGAGCAACGGCCGGGTCAGCAGGAACTCGTCGGAGAAGATGTCGGTCTCGAGGTCTTCCCAGTTGGTCTCGTTGTTGCGCTCGGCCTGGATGCGCAGCAGCTGCTTCTTGTAGTTCCACTCGTACAGCGCCTTGGACTCGTCGAGCCCCTCGTAGCACTGCAGGCGGATCAGGCGGGCCCCCGTGATCTCGGCCACCGACTTGGCCAGCTGGGTCTTGCCCGTACCGGCCGGGCCTTCGACCAGCACCGGCTTCTGCAACCGGTCGGCCAGGTAGATGACCCCGGCGATGCCATCATCCGACAGATAGTCGGCGCCCTTCAGACGGGTACGGACGTCGTCGACGGTGTCGAAGCGGTAAGCCATCTCGACACCATACCGGTCGCCTTGACCGGGCGGTCAAGACAGATACGTCGCCCACCCGACGGGTCAAGGCTCGGCGTAGCGATTCAGGTACTCGTAGCGCCCGCTCAGCTCGTCGACCAGCAGGAGTTCGGCCGGGCTCGATTCGACCGTCGAACGGGCCAACCGAGGGCTGGGCTGCACCAACGCGGCACACGCCCCGACCCAATCGTCGGGCGCACGGACCTCGCGGAAGGTCGCCAGTCGGCGCAACGACGCCGCCGGATCAGCCACCGTGTCCTCGTGGTAGACGACGAGGGCGCCGTTGCCGGCTTCGGCCAGCGCATGCTCGACCGACTAGGCGAACTGGTCGTAGCGAGCGGCAGCCACCAGCACCGACCCGAGACCGCGGCGGGCCATGCG
>JAYUBX010000434.1:0-4276 GCA_043740665.1 Candidatus Neomicrothrix sp. | reverse complement strand
TCCTCGACGATTTCGCCGCCGGGCAGGCCACCTTCATCGAGACGGTCGAGGCGTTTGGGGTCGAGAACTGGACCGCGCTGGGCGAGTCGCCCATCGGTCACGTGCCTGCCCGACTGGTACTGGCTCATGCGCTCTGGAACTCGTGGGTGCACGAGCGCGATGTCTTTGCGCCCTTGGGTCGACCGTCGGCGTTCGATGCCGACGAGGTGTTCGATTCGCCGATCGACGTGCAGATCGACTTCGACGATGTGCCCGATCGTGCCCTGCAACCGCAGGTGGACCGGGGAGTGCGCCTCGGATCGGGCGACCAGCCGGCGGTCAGGGTGTCGGCCCTCGACCTGGTCGAGAGCGCAACCGGGAGGGGCGGCGGGGCGCGGTCGATCGAGCTGCTTCCTTCTGACCTGCGAACGCATGTCGAACGGGGTCAGCAGATCTTCTGACGGGGTGTCAGGTGTAGTCTCGTCTGGTCATGGACCTGCACTTCACGCCCGAAGAGGACGCCTTCCGCAAGGAGGTGCGGGCCTATCTCGACGACCTCTTGCACGGTGAGTTCGCCTCGATCCGGGGTCGGGGTGGCCCCGGCGATGAGCACGCCTTCTTCGACGAGCGGCTGGCCTGGGAGCGTCGACTGGGTGCCGACGGCTGGACCTGCGTCGGTTGGCCGGCCGAGTTCGGCGGGCGGGGCCTGCCCCTCGACCAGCAGGTCATCTACTTCGAGGAATACGCCCGTGCCGGTGGTCCGGGTCGGCTCGGCCACATCGGCGAGGGCCTGATCGGGCCGACCCTGATCCACTTCGGCTCACCCGAACAGCAGGCTCGATTCTTGCCGGCGATTCGGTCGGGCACCGAGCTGTGGTGTCAGGGCTACAGCGAGCCCGATGCTGGGTCCGACCTGGCCAACGTGCAGATGCGCGCCGTGCTCGAAACGGGTGCTGACGGGCAGGAAGAGTGGGTGCTCGACGGGCAGAAGGTCTGGACGTCGCTGGCCCACTCGAGCGACTGGTGCTTCGTGCTGGCTCGCACCGACCGCGACGCACCGAAGCACAAGGGCATTTCGTTCCTGCTCATCCGGATGGACGCGCCGGGCATCGAGATCCGCCCCATCGTGCAGATCACCGGCACGTCCGAGTTCAACGAGGTCTTCTTCTCGGGCGCGCGCACGCCGGCCGACCTGGTGGTCGGCGGCGTGAACAACGGGTGGAAGGTCGCCATGGGCCTGCTGGCGTTCGAGCGGGGCGCGTCGACGCTGGGCCAACAGTTCGGCTTCGAGCGCGAGGTCGACGAGATCGTGCGGCTGGCCCAGGCCAACGGCAAGGCCGCCGATCCCCGGTTCCGGCAGCGGCTGGCGTCGGCCCGCACCCGCATCGAGATCATGCGATGGAACAGCCAGCGCATGCTCACGCAAGCTCATCGGCCCGAGCTCAACGGGGCCGCCTATATCTCCAAGCTCTACTGGGCCCGGCTGCACCGCGACCTGGGCGAGCTCTTCATCGACACCGTCGGTACCGACGGCCTGATCGCCGACGACCTGCCCTACGAGTTGAGCCCGGCCCAGCGGCTCTTCCTGTACACCCGCGCCGACACCATCTACGGCGGATCCGACGAGATCCAGCGCAACATCATCGGTGAGCGCGGCCTGGGGTTGCCCCCCGAGCCCCGTCTCCCGGCCTGAGCCAACCCGAGGAGCATCTCTGTGCCCGCACCCGCGCCCCCCTACGTCGAAGGTCACCGTCTGCTCGAAGGTCGCACCGTGGTGGTAACGGCCGCGGCCGGCACCGGCATTGGTTCGGCCGTCGCCCGGCGGTGCATCGAGGAAGGCGCCACCGTGCTGATCAGCGACAGCCACGAGCGGCGCCTGGGCGAAGCGGCCGACGCGTTGGCCGACATCGCCGGCGCACCCGTGGCATCGGCCGTCTGTAACGTCACCGTGCAGGATGACATCGATCGGTTGTTCGCGACTGCCGTCGCCGAGCTGGGCCACATCGACGTGCTCATCAACAACGCCGGACTCGGTGGCACGGTCGACCTGATCGAGATGACCGATGAGCAGTGGAGCCTGGTGCTCGACGTCACCCTCACCGGCACGTTCCGGGCGACGCGTGCCGCGATGCAGCACATGGTACCCCGTGGTTCGGGCGTCATCGTCAACAACGCCTCGGTCTTGGGCTGGCGAGCCCAGGCTGGCCAGGCTCACTACGCCGCGGCCAAGGCGGGGGTCATGGCGCTCACCCGGTGCGCGGCGATCGAGGCGGCGCCATCGGGCATCCGCATCAACGCGGTGGCGCCCAGCCTGGCCATGCATCCGTTTCTGGCCAAGGTCACTTCGGACGAGTTGCTCGAAGAGCTCACGACCCGTGAGGCCTTTGGCCGCGCCGCCGAGCCGTGGGAGATCGCCAACACCATGGTGTTCCTGGCCAGCGACTACGCGTCGTACCTGACCGGCGAGATCATCTCGGTCAGCAGTCAGCGCGCCTGAGTTCAGTCGAAGTCGCGATAGGTGCGGCGGGCGGCGCCGACGGCCCGCCCCAGCACGCGAACCTTCTTCTCCATCTTCTGCATCGATGGGCTCAGCGGTGGTCGGTCGCCGGTGGATGCGGTGGGCCGGGTCGGCTCCGGCTGGGATCGGACCGGCGCGGGGCGTTCGGCCGAGCGCCAGCCTTCGCCGAAGCCGCGCCCGGTGGCGGCCAGCACGCCCACCAGGATGAAGGCGCCCACCAGGGTGACCACCAGATCGAGGGCCAGGACGAGCCAGTCGGTGGTGCCGCCTTTCCACCCTTCGAGCGGTGACTGCACGGCCATGCCGGTCACGAACATCAAGATGGCGAACCAGAAGGCTCCGTCGCGATGGATCGGCCGGCGGTAGCCCTTCCAGATCTTCCCCTTGGCCGCCGCTCGGGCGGCCTTGCGATCTCGTCGTGGCATCGCCACCACGCTACCGGTCCCCTCAGGTCCGCACGATCTGCACGGTCGGAAGCTCGGCGGCCAGCACGGCCAGATCGTCGAAGTCGGTGGTCAGGATCGTGTCGCCACGGGTCGCCGCGCTGACCACGATGGTGGCATCGACGATGTCCGACGTGCCGCTCAGCCCGCAAAGGGTTCCCGCCCGTTTGGCCATTTCCGGGGTGAGTGATTCGAGCTCGCACCCCTTCATGGCTCGGGCCAGGTTCTTCGTCGCCGAACGACCCATCCTCGCAACCTTGTGTCCTAGAGCGCACCAGGGTGCGCAAAACCACCCAAGGTTGGGGATTTTCGGGCTAGCGGCTACGAGAAGCAGGCGGTGAGTTGGTTGAGGTAGGCGACGATGGCGCCGCTCTGGGCCGACTCGCTGTCGCCGGATCGCACGATGACCAGGTCGAGGGTGGGGACGATCCAGAGGTACTGGCCGCGATGGCCGCTGGCGAAGAACAGGCCGTCGCCGCGGTCGGGCAGGTTCCACCAGTGGGCGCCGTAGCCCCAGCCGTCGTCGTCGACATCGGGTTGTGCCGTGCGACCGTGGTCGACCCACCAAGCCGGCACGATCTGGTCGCCGTCCCAGGTGCCGCCGCGCAGGTTGAGCAGACCGAAGCGAGCGAAGTCGCGAGCGGTCGAGAAGCAGTACGACGAACCGATCCAGGTGCCGGCAGCGTCGAACTTCGGGATCGGTGACCGCATGCCGATTCGGTCGAACAGCGCGTCGTGCATGAAGCGCTCGTAGGCGTCCGGACCGCCGATCAGGTCGCGGGTGAGCGCGCTCACGATGCACGACGTGCCACTCGAGTAGTAGTAGGTCGAGCCGGGCGGATGGGCGAGGGGTCGAGCCATGGCGTAGTCGGCGACGTCGGGTCGACCCGAGCCGAACAGCATCTCGATCACGTCGGACCGCTGGTCGTCGACGTAGTCCTCGAGCCACGCCAGCCCCGAGCGCATGTGCAGCAACTGGTCGAGGGTGATGGCGGCACGCAGATCGCCGACGGTTTGCCACGGGGCCACGGCGGCAGGCTCGTCGAGGGCCATCCGGCCGTCGGCCACCAACACCCCGACCAGGGTGTGCAGGATGCTCTTGGCCATCGACCACGACGGCAGCGTCGTGGCGGCATCGATGCCAGGGGCGTAACGCTCGGCCACCAGCACGCCGCCGTGCACCACCAGCACGGCATTGGTCGTGCCCATGGCGGCGACACCTTCGGGCCCGAAGGCCGAGTCGATCAGCGCGGTGAGGCGTTGCTCATCGATCGTCGCGGCCGGCGCGCCGACCGGCCAGTCGACGGTCGGCCACGGCACCCCGGCCGGCTGCCGG
>JAYUBX010000433.1:0-1775 GCA_043740665.1 Candidatus Neomicrothrix sp. | reverse complement strand
ACCGACGCGGTCGAGGTCATCCCCGAGATCGGCGTCGAACCCACCGATCTGCTGTTGTCCCGCCTGCACGGCTTGGGGCCGATGGGCGGCACCGATCTCGATCCGATCCTGCGCAATCTGGGCGTGACGACCATCGTCGGGGTCGGCGTCTCGGTCAACATCGCCATGCTCAACTTCGTGATGGACGCGGTGAACCTCGGCTATCAGTTCGTCATGCCCCGTGATGCCGTAGCCGGTATCCCCGAGGCGTACGCCGACCAGGTGCTCGACAACACGATCTCGTTGCTGGCGACGCTGCCCACCACCGACGAGGTGCTGGCGGCATGGTCCCGCTGATCAGCCGTTGACGAGCGTGCCGTCGGGGCTGATGGCGTGCCACTGGCCGCCGACGCCCTGGCCCTTGGTGTCGCCCGGCTTGGTGTCACCCGAGAACCGGTAGACCGGTCGGCCACCGATCGACAGTTGGGTCGTGCTGTCGGGCCGGGCCACCAGCTTGAACAGGCCGGTGGATGCACCGGCGTCGGTCGCCACCGCGATGCCGGTGCCGGTGATCGGGATCCAGGTCGCGGTGCACGACGGGTCGGTGCAGGTGGGCGTACCGGTGGTGTCGGTGCCGAAGGCGTAGAGCGTGTAGCCGGTGCCGTCGACCAGCACCGTGCCGAGGTCGGTCTGGGTGACATCGACGGCCACGGTGCCGGCCGGGAACGTGGCCAGCGTCGATCCGGTCGAGTCGGTCGAGCCCGTCGAAGGCGTTGTGACGGTTGTGGGTGGTGGCACCAGGGTGGCGCACGCCGCGCCACCGGCGTTGGGGCAGGCCTCGGTGGTGTGGGCAGACGAGCTGCACCCGACGGCCAGCACGGCGGCGCAACCGAGCATCGCCAGGCCGGCCATGGCTCGGACGCGGCCGCGGGCAGATGAGTCACGCATGACCTCAACGCTAGGCGAGCGGGGTGGCCGGTCGAGCGCGACCTGGTGAGTAACGTCTGGCGTCATGGCGTCCCCGAAGCACGAACCGGTCGCACCCGAGCCCGACGGGGCCGACGAGTTCGATGAGCTCGACGAGGAACTGCGGGCCGCCGATGGGCGGGTGCCGGGTCGGCGGGGTCGGGCCACTCGTCAGCGGTTGCTCGAGCGCACCGCCGAGATGCTCGAGACCAGCAGCTATCGCGACCTCAAGGTGGTCGACATCGCCCGGGGTGCGGGCACCTCGCCGGCCACGTTCTACCAATACTTTCCCGAGGTCGAATCGGCGATCCTGGTGTTGGCCGAAGAGATGTCGCTCGAAGGCGCATCGCTCACCGCGATCGTGCGCGACGGCAACTGGAAGGGCCGCAACGGCTACGCCACTGCCGAAGCGCTGGTCGACGGGTTCCTGCACTTCTGGGAGGACCACCGTTCGGTCATGCGCGTGGTCGATCTGGCCACCGTCGAGGGGGACCAGCGTTTTCGCAATCTGCGTACCCGACTGCTGAACGAGGTCGTCGTCGCCCTGGCTGACGTGATCGGTTCGCTCCAGAAAACCGGTCGTCATCCCGCCGACCTCGACCCGCTTGCCCCCGCGGGGGTGCTGGTGGCCATGCTCGCCCACGTGTCGTCGCATCGCTACGGCTTCGAGTTCTGGGGCATCCGCACCGACGACACCCGCCGCAGCATGGCGCGCATCGTCTTCACCACGGTCACCGGCCAGAAGCCCCCAACCGGCGCCTGAGCGACCGACCGACGCGCGGCGATGGAGCGGTTCGTGGTGCCCGACGACCTGGCGCGCGACATGTGCG
>JAYUBX010000432.1:0-3440 GCA_043740665.1 Candidatus Neomicrothrix sp. | reverse complement strand
AGGGGGTGGTCGCGTGTCCCGCTTCACCGAGCGAACCTGCGCGGTCGATTCGGCGAGAACAAGCGATGGGACTATTGGGCGATTCTGGCCGACGACCTGGTGGTATCTGCGGTCTACTCCGACGTCGACCACTTTGGACTCGCCGACGTGTACTGGGCAGATCTGTCGACGGGCGTGACGGGGGGAGCGGCGATCCTCGTGCCCGCGGGTGGCCTCCAGCTGCCCGAGCGGCCCGGGACCGCTCCCTTGCGGGTTGATCGCGACGGACTCGACGTGCAGATCGTCGATGACGACGGGGGCACCCATCTGGTGGCTGACTGGACCGAGTCTGACGAACGCGCCGGTCACCTTGACGTGTTCGTCGAGTTGCCGGTGGGTCACGAGTCGTTGAACGTCGTGATCCCCTGGAGCGACGAGGTCTTCAACTTCACGTCCAAGCACCAGGCCCGCCCAGCGGTCGGCGAGCTCGTCGTCGGTGATCGACGGTGGGCGATCGGCGGACCGGACGGTCCTGAGTCGTGGGGTGTGCTCGACGTCGGCCGCGGCCGCTGGCCCCACGAGATCGCGTGGAACTGGGCCAGCGGCGCCGGCCGCTCCGGTGAGCACGTGATCGGCCTGCAGATGGGGGGCCAGTGGACGGTCGGAACCGGGTTCACCGAGAACGGCGTGATCGTCGACGGTCGGCTGACCAAGCTGGGTTCAGAACTGCGCTGGACCTACGACTGGACCGAGCCGATGCAGCCGTGGCACATCGGGGACCCTGGCGGTCAGCTCGACGTCACGCTGACCCCGCAGTTCGACAAGTACAGCAACGTCGACGCGGGCGAGTTCGCCAGCGAGACCCACCAGGTGTTCGGCACCTGGTCCGGCCGGCTGCTGACCGATGATGGTCTGACCCTCGAGTTCGCCGGTCTGCAGGGTTTCGCCGAGGAGGCGCGCCAGCGTTGGTGACGTTGCGGGTGTAGCTTTTGCCCGACACGACAAGAGCCCTCACGTGTTGGGCCAGCCGGTGGCTGGCCCGGGAGCGATGCTCCGGACCCTGGTAGCGCCTCACCGCAAGCGCCTCGTCAGGAGACCGTTATGGCTCAATCCGAGCCTGCATCCGTCACCATGCTTCGTCGATTGCCTCCCCGAAGCATCGCCGCCGTCACGCCCAGAGTCGTGACGATGGCCGGCGAGTACGACGTCACCACCATCTCGTCGTTGTCGGCCAGGTTCAGCGCAGCGATCGCGCTGGATGGTGCTGATCTGGTGGTCGATCTGAGCCGGGTGTCGTTCTTGGACGGGGCGACGACCAGTGTCATCGTGCGGGCCGCAGGGTTTCTTGGCGAGCACGGACGGTCACTGCTCGTGCGAGATCCGTCCCCGTGCGCCCGACGCCTTCTCGGCATTTGCGAGCTCGACCGGTTGATCGAGATCGAGGTCGCCGGGCCTGCTTCAGCGGCGTCCTTGGCCCTGGTCCCATCGTCTGCGGCGCCGTTGGAGTTGACGGCGGAACGGACACTGCTGGCATCGGCTGAAGGCTGACCAAAGGCTGACCGACCTGACGCTCGCATTGGTGGTCCGTGCCAGGGACACCACCCTCGGCTCACGACGTCGCGGTCGCGGCGCGGCTGCGGTTGGCGGCGCGGCGCAGGCGCCGGGCGCGGGTGTCGAGCTGATCGACGAGGCCAAGCGGAGCGTGCACGGCGAAGTCGGCATCGAGACCGATCAGCGCCGCGATGGCCCAATCCAGTGAGTTGCTGGTCATGCGCAGCCGGCAGGTGCGGTCGTCGACGGGCTCGATGGTGGCCCAGCGGCCGACGCGGGCCTCGACCTCGGCCGCAGGGGCATCGACCGTGGCATCGACAGCATGGGCGGTGTTCACCGAGCCGATCGATGCGCGGACGAAGGCTGCCGCGTCGGCGGTCGGCAGCGTTCGCAGCGGGGAGTGGGCGCCGGTGGGTCGAGTCGAAGTGATGCGGTCGACGCGGAAGTTGCGCCAGTCGTAGCGAGTGAGGCCCCAGGCGACGAGATACCACCGGCGACCCAGAACAACCAGACGGTGCGGCTCGACCCGGCCCAGTGATGCCTTGCCGTTGCGATCGACGTAGTCGAGTTCGATGCGTTCGGTGTTGCGTGCCGCTTGGGCGATCCGAATGAGGACGGTGGCGTCGACGGTCACGTCGTCGGTGCCCCACACCTCGGGCTCGGTCATGGCGCTGAGGTCCTCGGCTCGTTGGCGGAGCCGAGATGGCAGTACCTGCATGCCTTTGGCGAGGGCCCGAACCGACGACTCGGCAATGCCGGTCACTGCACCCTGGGCGGCCAACTGCAGGCCGACGACCAGGGCGACGGCCTCGTCGTCGTCGAGGACGAGTGGTGGTAGTACGGCACCTGCCTCGAGTTGGTAGCCGCCGTCGATGCCGCGCCGGGCCTCGACGGGGTAGCCCAACTCGCGGAGGCGGTCGATGTCGCAACGAAGAGTGCGCTCGGAGACCCGGAGCCGGTCGGCCAAGTCTGCGGTCCAATGACCCTGGGTTTGCAGCAGGGACAGCAGGTCAAGGGTGCGGTTGCTGGTGTTGGCCAAGAATCGCAGTTTGTCACCCCCTATTGCGGTCAGAAACTGGCCGGAAATCTCCTACGGTTGCCGTCATTCACCCTGACGAAAGGCATCAACGATGACGACCTCCACGGCTCCCACCACTGGTGAGCAACGCGACCTGCTCGAGACGCTCGCCAAGCACCGACACTTCCTTCGCTTCACCGTCCGTGACCTGACCGATGACCAGGCGGCATTGACGCCAGCGGCCAGCGTCCTGTGCTTGGGCGGACTCATCAAGCACGTGACCGCCATGGAGGCGGGTTGGGTCGATTTCATCCTCGAGGGGCCGTCTGGGATGGAGTTCAGCGGTGACCCGATGCAGATCGAGGCGCACGCGGCCGAGTTCCGCATGGTGCCGAGCGACACGATGGCATCGATCCTCGGGGCCTACGAGCAGGCGGCCCAGCGCACCGACGACCTGATTCGGGCCACGGCGGACTTCGACGCGTCGCACCCATTGCCGGCCGCGCCGTGGTTCGAGCCGGGGGCGCACTGGTCCGTGCGGCGGGTGTTCTTGCACCTGATCGCCGAGACCAGCCAACACGCGGGGCATGCCGACATCATCCGAGAGACGATCGACGGTGCCCGGACGATGGGCTGAGCATCCGGTCCGGCCCAAAGCGTGGGCGGGCCAGGCGCTGGTGCGGGCCGGGTTGGATCCCGCAACCGGAGGCGACGGACTCCACGCCTGCTCGGGCGACATGTTGCTGCACGCCCTGGTGGCTTGCGCGGGAGTGACACTGCGTTCGGTGGCGACCGCACGAGGCTTGGAGGTGCGGGGAGGCACGGTGTACGCCGAGGGCGATCTCGACTTTCGGGGCACGCTCGGGATCGACAAGGAAGCCCCGGTGGGTTT
>JAYUBX010000431.1:0-9187 GCA_043740665.1 Candidatus Neomicrothrix sp. | reverse complement strand
GTCTCGGTTTCGCACGCATCGACGGCGGTGTAGGCCGCGCTGTTGACGATGACATCGGGGCGAGTCGAGGTGATCACCCCGAGCACGGCGTCGCGATCGGCGACGTCGAGACGGTGATGATCAGCGGCGATGACGTCGTGGTCGGCGAACACGTCGACCAGCTCGCGGCCGACCTGGCCGCCGGCTCCGGTGATGAAGATACGCATCAGATGCCCTTGAGCGGTTCCCACCACCACCGGTTGTCCCGGTACCAGGCCACCGTTTCGACCAGTGCTTCGTCGAGCGAGCGCTGCTTGCGCCAGCCGAGCGCGGTGATCTTGGTGATGTCGACCGAGTAGCGGCGATCGTGGCCGAGCCGATCGGCGACGTACTCGATCATGTCGGGCCCTGCGCCGGTGAGGGCCAGCAGCTGGTCGACCAGGTCACGGTTGGGGGTCTCGTTGCCGGCCCCGATGTTGTAGACCTCGCCGGCTGCGCCGTCGGTGAGCACCAGGTGGACCGCCCGGCAGTGGTCGTCGACGTAGAGCCAGTCCCGTTCGTTGAGCCCGTCGCCGTAGAGCGGGATCGATCGGCCGTCGAGCAGGTTGGTGGTGAACAGCGGGATGGCCTTCTCGGGGTACTGATAGGGCCCGAAGTTGTTGGTGCACCGGGTGACCGTGACCGGCAGGCCATAGGTCGCGTGGTACGACAGCGCGATGAGGTCGGATCCGGCCTTCGACGCCGAGTAGGGCGACCGGGGTTCGAGCGGGTCGGTCTCTTTCGACGAACCGACCTCGACCGAGCCGTAGACCTCGTCGGTGCCGATGTGGATCACCCGGCCGATTTCGAGCAGTCGGGCCGTGTCCATGACCACGTTGGTGCCGAAGCAGTTGGTGTTCACGAAGTCGTCGGGACCGATGATCGAGCGGTCGACGTGGCTCTCGGCAGCGAAGTGCACCACGGCATCGTGGCCGGCCATGGCCGATTCGAGCGTGGCCCGGTCGCCGATGTTGCCCTTCACGAAGTCGAACCGGGGGCTGTCGTCGACGTCCTTGAGGGTGGACAGGTTGCCGGCGTAGGTCAGCGCGTCGTAGACGGTGACCTCGTCGTCGGTGTCGTCGAGCACGTGACGCACGTAGTTCGATCCGATGAACCCGGCCCCGCCGGTGACGAACAGCTTCATCCCGCCATCCTCGCAGACGGCGCCATTCGGCGGCGAACGACCCGCACCGTCGGGCATGATCCAGGGATGCTCAATCAGCAGGAGATCTCCGACCGCCTCGAACTGATGGACCTCATGGTGCGCTACGCCCATGCGGTCGACACTCGCTCGTGGGACACGTTCGACGAGTTGTTCACTGCCGACGCCATCATCGACTACACCGCGTTCGGTGGAAGCGTCGGCACGGTCGCCGAGACCAAGGCCTATCTGGCTTCGGTCATGCCCGGCTTCCCAGGGTCGCAGCACCTGGTCTCGAACCCGATGCTCACCATCGACGGCGACACCGCCACCGGCCGCACCATGTGCTTCAACCCCATGGTCGTGGCCCGGCCCGACGGCGACCCGGGCGAGCCTCGGGTGTTCTTCTGCGGTCTGTGGTACCTCGACACCTTCCGCCGCACCGCCGACAGCTGGCGCATCGCCGGCCGCAGTGAGGAGAAGTCGTGGGTCCACAACATGGGCCAAGCCTTCGGTGGCCAAGACTGACCTCCCGCTCTTCCAGCGGTCCCTCCAGGTTGCGTAGATCCAGGTCGGATTCCGACCTGGATCTACGCCGGAGCGGGAAATGCACCGGGACCCCGACGTGACGCAAGTCTCGTCCGCTGGATGGGGTGAGTGAGTGCTCACTCACTTATGGTCGCCGGGTGTCCCGCACCTCCACCAGCCCGCTGACAAGGGCCCGAGCGACCTCGCTGCCGCCCGACGAGCGGCGGGCCGCCATCATCGAAGCCACCCTGCCTCTGTTGGCCGAGCACGGCGGCCGGGTCACCACCAGGCAGATCGCCGAGGCGGCCGGCATCGCTGAGGGCACGATCTTCCGGGTCTTCCCCGACAAGGAATCGCTGATCGAGGCGACCATCGAGTCGGCCTTCGACCCCGCCCCGGTCGAGGCCCTGCTGCTCGAGATCGACCTCGACCTGTCCCTCGAAGCTCGGCTGCTACAGGCCGTCGAGATCCTCGAGCGGCGATTCACCACCGTCTGGCAGCTCATCGTGGCCGTCGGGCTGAGCCGGCCACCCGACAAGCGGGGTCCCCCACCCAGCCTGCTGGCCCTCACCGCCCTGTTCGAGCCCGACCGCGATCGCCTGCGAAGAGAGCCCGAGGTGGCCGCGCAGCTGCTGCGGTCACTGACCCTGGCTGGCACCCACCCGGCGCTGGTCTCCGGCGAACCCCTCAGCGCTCCCGACATCGTCTCGGTTCTGCTCGACGGCATCCGCTCCCCCGACTCAGACTCTTCGCTCGACCCTCAGGAACCCTCATGCTGATCCGACTGCTCCGGACCTACCTGTTGCCCTACAAGAAGCTGCTGGCCGCCGTCGTCGCCCTGCAGTTCGTGCAGGTGGCGGCAACGATGTCGTTGCCGACGTTGAACGCCAAACTGATCGACAACGGCATCCTCAAGGGCAACACGTCGTACATCTTGAAGGTCGGCGCCGTGATGTTGGTGCTGGCGTTCGTGCAGGGCGCCTTCGCCATCTGGGCGACCTACTACGGCGCCAAGTCCGCCATGAGCTTCGGCCGCGACGTGCGCAAGAGCCTGTTCCACCGGGTGACCGCCTTCTCGACCCGTGAGGTCGACACCTTCGGCGCCCCGTCGTTGATCACCCGCATCACCAACGACGTGCAGCAGGTGCAGATGCTCGTCGTCATGCTCTGCACGCTGTTCGTGGCCGCGCCGATCACCATCATCATCGGCGTCTTCCTCGCCGTACGCGAGGACGGACCGCTCTCGCTGATCCTCGTGGTCGCCATCCCCGTGCTGATCGTGTGCGTCGGCATGGTGATCGTCCGGATGGTGCCGCAGTTCCAGGCCATGCAGATCCGCATCGACCGAGTGAACCAGGTGCTGCGTGAGCAGATCATCGGCATGCGGGTCGTCCGTGCCTTCGTGCGCGAGCCGCTCGAGACCGAGCGGTTCGGCGGCGCCAACGCCGATCTCACCCTCACCTCGCTGCGCGCCGGCCGGCTGATGGCGTTCATGTTCCCCACCGTCTTGCTGGTGCTCAACATCTCGAGCGTGGCGGCCGTTTGGATCGGTGGCAATCGCATCGGAGCCGGGCAGATGCAGCTGGGTTCGCTGATCGCCTTCCTGAGCTACCTGGTGCAGATCCTCATGGCTGTCATGATGGCCACCTTCGTCGCCATCCTGTGGCCCCGTGCCGCGGTCTGCGCGGTGCGCATCCAAGAGGTGCTGCACACCGAGGCATCGGTGGTCATTCCGGCGGCACCGGTCACGAACCTGGTCGGCCGGGGCACCCTCGAACTGCGAGACGTCGGCTTCCGCTACCCCGGTGCCGCTGACCCGGTGCTGTGCGACGTCAACCTCATCGCCCGACCGGGGCAGACCACCGCCATCATCGGCAGCACCGGCGCCGGCAAGACGACGCTCATCAACCTGATTCCCCGGTTGGTCGACTGCACGGCCGGTTCGGTCCTCGTCGACGGTGTCGATGTGCGGGAGCTCGATCCCGAGGTGCTCTGGCGGCGGGTGAGCCTCGTCCCCCAGAAGCCCTACCTGTTCTCGGGGACCGTGGCCAGCAACCTGCGCTTCGCCGATGGCGACGCCACCGACGACGAGCTGTGGGCGGCGCTCGAGATCGCTCAGGCCACCAACTTCGTGCGGGCCATGCCCGGCGGGCTCGACGCCCCGATCTCGCAAGGGGGCACCAACGTGTCCGGCGGCCAGCGCCAACGGCTGGCCATCGCCCGAGCGTTGGTGCGCAAGCCCGGCATCTACCTGTTCGACGACTCGTTCTCGGCCCTGGACCTGGCGACCGACGCCCGTCTGCGCGCTGCGCTGACTCCCGTCACGGCGGACGCCACCGTGGTGATCGTGGCCCAACGGGTCACCACCATCATCAACGCCGACCAGATCCTCGTGTTGGAGGACGGTCGTCCGGTCGGGCTGGGCACCCACCGAGAACTGCTGGACGATTGCCCGACGTATGCCGAGATCGTGGCATCGCAGATGACGGCGGAGGAGGCCGCGTGAGCGACGACCAGCAACCGAAGAAGTCAGCGGCAGCCGAGGCCCGAGGTGGCTTCGCCGGGCGCATGAGCGCGGCCGGCATGCCGGTCGAGAAGTCTGAGAACTTCAAGAACTCGACGCTGCGCCTGCTGGACCAGCTGCGCCCCGAGCGCTTCAAGATGATGGCCGTCGTTGTGCTGGCGGTCATCAGCGTGTTCCTTTTGGTGCTGGGCCCGAAGATCCTGGGCAACGCCACCAACGTCATCGTCGCCGGCGTGCGATCGCCGGCCGGCATCAACTACGCCAAGCTGCACAAGATGCTGCTCGGCGTCGCCTGCCTGTACGTCGCCTCGGCGGTGCTGGCCTATCTGCAGTCGTACATCCTGGCCGGGGCGGTGCAGCGCACCATGTCGCGGATGCGAGGCGCAGTCGAGGACAAGCTCAACGCCCTGCCTCTCGGCTACGTCGACGGTCAGCCTCGTGGCGACCTGCTCAGCCGGGTCACCAACGACATCGACAACGTGGCCCAGAGCCTGCAACAGACCCTGAGCCAGATGCTCACCTCGACCCTGACCGTGGTTGGCGTGCTGGTGATGATGATCATCATCTCGCCGCTGCTGTCGTTGGTGGCGCTGGTCACGATCCCCATCTCGCTCTCCATGATCAAGTTCATCGCCGCTCGATCGAAGACCCGGTTCGTCGCCCAGTGGTCACACACCGGCGACCTGAACGCCCAGGTCGAGGAGGCCTTCACCGGCCACGCCCTGGTCAAGGTCTTCGGCCAGCAGCACCAGGTCGAGGCCAGCTTCAACGCCACCAACGACGTGCTGTACGAGGCCAGCTTCGGGGCGCAGTTCATCTCCGGCATCATCCAGCCGGCCATGATGTTCCTCGGCAACCTGAACTACGTAGCCATCGCAGTGATCGGCGGGCTGCGGGTCGCGTCGGGCCAGCTCAGCATCGGCGACATCCAGGCGTTCATCCAGTACTCCCGCCAGTTCACCCAGCCCATCACCCAGATGGCGTCGATGGTCAACGTGCTGCAGTCGGGCATCGCTTCGGCCGAGCGGGTCTTCGAGCTGCTCGACGTCGACGAGCAGTCCCCCGACGACGAGCACCCACTGCTCGACGAACGACCGCTCGGTCGGGTCGAGTTCGAGCACGTTCAGTTCTCGTATGACCAGGCCAACCCGCTCATCCAGGACCTGTCGCTCATCGCGCTTCCCGGCGAGACCGTCGCCATCGTGGGGCCTACTGGCGCCGGCAAGACCACGCTGGTGAATCTGATCATGCGCTTCTACGAGCTCGACGGCGGCGCCATCAAGCTCGACGGCCAGGACATCGCCCACATGCGACGCCACGACCTGCGGGCCAACATGGGCATGGTGCTGCAGGACACGTGGCTGTTCGGCGGCACCATCCGCGACAACATCGCCTACGGCAACCTCGAGGCCACCGACGAGCAGATCCTCGAGGCGGCCAAGGCCACCTATGTCGGCCGGTTCGTGCACTCGTTGCCCGACGGTTACGACACGGTGCTCGACGATGAGGCCAGCAACGTCAGTGCCGGCGAGAAGCAGTTGCTGACCATCGCCCGGGCGTTTCTGGCCAACCCCACGATCCTGATCCTGGACGAGGCCACCAGCTCGGTCGACACCCGCACCGAAGTGCTGATCCAGCAGGCGATGGCCGCCCTGCGATCGAACCGCACCAGCTTCGTGATCGCCCACCGCCTGTCGACCATCCGCGACGCCGACACCATCTTGGTGATGGAGGCCGGACAGATCGTCGAGCAGGGCAACCACGACGACCTGCTGCTGGCCCGAGGTGCCTACTACAACCTCTACAACGCCCAGTTCTCGGCCGCCGCCACCGAGGTCGTCTGACCCTCTTGCCCACTGTTGCGTAGATCCAGGTCGGAAACCGACCTGGATCTACGCAAGTGTGACGCCCGGATGCTCGAAGGCCGGTGCCATGGCATCGATGGCCGATTGCGAAAGCCCACAGCGGTCGGCGACCTGCCTCCATCGGCCCACTGCCTCACCGATCTCGTCGAGGATCGCTGCGGCCGCCGCCGAGCCAAGCCGGAACGAGGAGGCGATGCGAAGCACGTTGTCGAGCGTCGCCTCGGTCTCGGCACCGATAGCCGTGCTGAGGTGCTTGGGCCCAGGGTCGGGATTCGGGTTGAGGTCGAATGCAGGCGAAAGCATCCAGGCGTCACCGCTCGCGTGCAGAAACCCGTGGTTGCGTAGGTGATCGTCAGTATTGGAGATGAAGACGGAGAAGGCGATTCGCCGCCAGAGCTGAGCGAGCTCGTCAGTGCTGTCCACCGATCGCGTTTCGATGACCTCGGCGATCTCGAGGTAGCTGCGTTGCTCACCGTCGGCGGCCTCGAGCATCGTCAGGGCACTCACGTACCCGATGCGTTCATTGCCGCGGCGATCGAACCGGTCAATGATGAGGACGGAGCGCCCAGCGATGCGCACCAGTTGTGACGGAGGCACGTCGATGCCGCTGTCGCCGGCGAGGTCGAGGGCGACCTTCTCCCACGCCATGACGTCCCACGTGTCGTGCGCTCCACTGGGAAACTTGGCGATGGCGATGCGGCCGTCAGGGGCCATGACGTGCGCCTTGGGCCGAGCTCCACCCAGCGAGCTGCCGGCGTGGACGAGGCGGCAAAGGTCCGCATCGGGCACTGTCTCCGGGGCCTGCTCGGCGCGGTTGGCCAGATCCAACAGCTCGGGCAGCTGCGCCATGGCCGGGACGCCGTCAGAGTCGACCGCCAGGAACGGACCGTCGGTACGCAAGCGCAGCGCACCCTGGCGCAGGTCGTCGCGGACGCCGAGCAGCAGGTCCATCTCCCCAAGAGCGCGCGTGGCCGTGCCCTCGGTCGCGGCTCGGCGGCCCTCCAGCTTGTGCAGCAGCATCCGTCCCCATCGGTCTGGGGCACAGTCAGAGAACGCGGCGAAGAGTGACCGTCCCAGTGGGGTCTGGTAGCGGCCGAGCCCGACTGGCAGGACTGGATCCAGGGCGTAGGCATCAGGATCGCTGACGTAGCGGTCGACATAGGTGAAGGTCGCCGACTCGGTGCCACGGCCGCGGTGCGAGTAGAGCACCCCTGCCTGGACGATGCGATCGCCACATTCGACGTGGACCTCGACCGGATCGCTCACCGTGGATCCTTTCGTGGGCGCACCCGTTCCGGAAGCGCCTCGTCGGCTCGCAGGCGACCGACGTCGGTCTCGTACGGATCGACCGCACGAGCGAATGCATCGAGCACCCCGAGCGCCCGAGCGACGCGCAGCAAGTTGGCCGTGCTGACGTCCCGCCCGGCTTCCAGACGCCCCACCGTGTCACGGCCCACTCCGGCGCGGTCGGCGACCTGCGCCGCGGTGAGTCGGCGCAGCTTGCGCCAGGTCCGCAGGTCATCGCCGATCCGCCGCATGGCCGAGTCGACCGGAGGCGGCAGGACACCCTTGGGCTTCGGTTCTTCCATGGTCGACTCCTAGGGGCGCACGAACTCTGGCGGCACCAGCGATGCCGCGAGAATGAGCTTACTGCTGCTCAAAGACAACTCTAACCTTTTTTGTGCTGCTTTGACCGCGCATTAACTTGTAGCTATCGATCCGTTCGTCGGGTTCGCGACTGCCGCAGCAGCACGTCGAGCGCGATGCCGAATCCGATCGCGCACATGAGGTCGAAGGGGGCTCGCAGGCGTGGCGCGGCGACCAGAACCACACTCGCCACGGTTGAGTACCCAACCACCGCCACGAGCAACCAGGCCGTGGGGTTGCGCCAGCGGGTCGCGATACCAGCCAGGCCGACCACCGTCACCAGGTAGAAGGCCGGCAACGTCCACGACCTGAACGAGAGGTTGCGGCCGTCGAGCACCTCGGCTTGTTCGTTGGCTCGAGGACGCAGTTCGAGAACGTAGGTGGAGTTTCGGGCGACGACTGGGACCACCTGCCCCGGATCTTTGGTGAGCGAGTTCATGGCCAGCTGCTGCAGGCTGCGCTGCCAAGCGGCTTCGTCGAACTGGACCAAGCGAAAGCGGTCGAACCGTGGGTCGAACACCGGGTCGACGAAGTGTCCGTCAGCCTTGGCTGCTGGCGAGTACATGGCGGCGAGGGTGAAGCCGTTCGACGTGACCAGGACGGGTGACCCGACCTGGACCCAGTTCCGGATGATCCAAGGCGTGACGACCACGCTGACGACACCGACGAAGTAGAGCGAGCGGCGCCATCCGACCTGGGTCACCAGCCAGACGGCCACGACCAGAGCAATGCCTTGAGCGCTAGGGCGAGTGAGCACGAGCAGGCCGCAGAGCAATCCGCCCAGCACGACTCGTCGATCCGAAAAGGCGAGGACAATGCCCAACAACAGGGCCAATGACAACGGCTCGCTCAGCAGCACGACGTCGTTGGCGATCAACGGTGGATAGAGCGCGACGCACAACCCGGCCAGCAGCCCGGCGCGGGCTCCAGCCAGGCGCCCGCCAGCGCCGCGGCCAGCAGGATCACCGCCAGGCCGATGGCCACATTGAGCACCCGGCCGGCAACGATCGATGGTCCGAACAACCAGTAGACGATGCCGAGCACGGCCGGGTACAACGGCGGTCGAAACGCGGTCGCATGGAGGGTGAGTTGCGGGAAGTGCATCGAGTAGCCCCGGCCAGAGGCCAGGTTCGAGGCCAGCTCGAAGTACTGATTCGCGTCGCTGACCGGGACGTAGTTCGGGGTCACGAACGCCCAGTAGGCCGCCCGAACACCAAGCCCGACACCGACCAGCACGGCCGACGCCAGGTGGACGCTCAGGCAGAGGGGGGTCTTGTCGTTCGGCAAGGATCGGGCGCCAGTCCAGTCGAGCAGCAGGCTCGGAGCTCGTGACCCTACTTGCGAGACTGGCCGACAGGCTCAGCCGGTCAGGGCCGGCGAGGCGTTGACCGCCGCCTTGACCGCTGGCGTTGCCACCTTGGTGGTCGTGGTGACGGCCGATCCGGCGGCGGTCGTCGTGGTCAC